>NZ_LR722992.1:0-263911 GCF_902500275.1 Brevibacterium sp. Marseille-P9724
GATGGTCATCGGGGCGTTACGGTGTGTCATGGAAGACCTCCGGGTCAGGGTGCGTGTCGTTACCCACCTCGATACCGGGGGTCTTCTCTGACCTCAAATCCCGTTCACAACCTCCCGAGGAACTACATTTAGCAACCACTGCTAACGGGAGTTTCTGCGGCTAAAGCGTGGGCGGGGTTGAAGGACGAGGTGCCGAGCCCTTGAACGCGCCCGGCACCTCGCGCTCCTGCCTCAGACCCCGGCGGGTGCGGGCTCTTTGGTGAGTGGCGTCTCGGCGGGTTCTTCGTGATCGAGCGCCTGCCCGCGGGTCTCCCGCAGCAGCCACGCGCAGACCAGCGAAATGACCCCCGTTGCGCTCAGCAGCAGACCGATTCCCGTACCGCCGTAGGAAGCGCTGATGGCGCTGGCGAGGATCGGCACGATGCCGCCGCCCATAATGCCGCCGATGTTGTAGCCCAGGCCAGCGCCGGTGTAGCGGTAGCGCGGCTTGAACAGCTCGGGCAGATAAGAACCCAGCGGCCCGTAGGCGCAGGCGTAGAACAGCAGCGTGAGGCACTGAGCCAGGGCGAAAGCCGCACCCGTGCCGATTGATATGACGGGGAAGATGAAAAGCGCCCACACCGTGCCCGTGGCAAAGCCGAAGATCAGCAGACGACGCCGTCCGAAGCGGTCGGACAGCCAGCCGGCCAGCACAACCGTCACACCGAGCACCACCGCGGCGAGCATGTTGATCGACAGGACCACGGTGCGCGGCAAGCCGATTCCCTCGGGGTCGGACGCGTAGGACGTGAGGAATGACGTCGACGTGTGGAAGAACGCGAACAGCATGACCAGGCAGCCGCTGGCCAGAAGAACTTCGCGGGCCTGGAAGCGGAACACGTCGATGAACGGCGAGCGCTCACGCGGCCTTGCTTCGTCAGCACTGTCAGCACCTTCTACACCCTGCGCACCCTTGCCACCGCCGGGCGCTGCAGCGATCTCGGCGTCGCGTCTGCGGGCTTCTTCCGCGGCCGCCTGCGCCTGCACAAAAGCCGGGGTTTCGGCAATGCTCAAACGCACCCACAGGCCAATGGCGATCAGCAGGGCCGAGGCCACAAACGGAATTCGCCAGCCGTAGCTCAGAAACGCCTCGGACGAATCCCCGGCAACCAATGCGGAAACGAGGAACGTTGCGTTGGCCAAGAACATCCCGGCGGGTGTGCCCAGCTGCGGAAACGCCCCGTAGAGGCCGCGTTTGTCCTTCGGCGCATACTCGGCGGTCAGCAGCGCGGCACCGGCCCATTCGCCGCCGACCGCGAAGCCCTGCAGGAACCGCAGGGTCACCAGAATGATCGGCGCGGCAATGCCGATCTGGTCCGACGGCGGAATGAGGCCCATGAGCACAGTGGCCACACCCATGATCAGCAGCGTGGAGATGAGCGATTGCTTGCGCCCGATCCTGTCTCCGAAGTGGCCGAAGAAGATCGACCCCACCGGGCGGGCCACAAATCCGACGCCGAAGGTGGCGAAAGACGCCACGAGTGCCGCACCGGAGCCCAGGGCCGGGAAGAACACGGTGGGGAAAACGAGGGCAGCGGCGGTGCCGTAGATGAAGAAGTCGTAGAACTCGATGGTGGTTCCGGCAAAGCTCGCCGCGCGCACGCGGCGCAGCTCACGGGGCGTTGGCTTTCTTGTGCTCCCCACTGCCGAGGTGCCGGTTGCCGAGGCGCCGGGCGGGCTGGCAGCACCGCCGGCGGGTGTCACTGTTGTCGTCATGGTGTCTCCTCTTTTGTTTGAGCCGCGGCTGTGCGGTGATTCGAAGACGACGCTAAAGACTCAGTGCGATAGGGACTGGCGCTGTTTGACACACTGCGACGCGGTTTGTCACATGCCTGTCCCCCGCTGTCACACAGGGCCCACCGGGCGTAATAGAGCTGTCCTGGAGCGTCACAGAACTGCAGTGCCGGAGTCATTGGCTCATCACGGCCGCAGCAAATGTGATCCGGGTCGCGTTTGACAGAAATTGAACACTGTTCAATAGTTGAACGGTGTTCAATTTCAGTGAAATCGCCGATCGCGCAGTCGCGGGAACCCCGGCTTCCTCTGACGAAGCGCTGAGCATCCTGCGCTCTGACGACTCCCAGCTGCTTGACCTCGTTGCCGCCGCCGGGCGCGTGCGCCGCCACCACTTCGGCATGAAGATCAAAGTCAACTACCTGGTCAACCTCAAATCAGGTCTGTGCCCCGAAGACTGCGGCTACTGTTCGCAGCGCTTGGGCTCGGACACTGAGATCCTCAAGTATTCGTGGCTCAAGGGCGACGAAGCCCGCCGCCAGGCCGAGTTCGGACTGGCCGGAGGTGCGTCACGAGTGTGCCTCGTGGCATCCGGCCGCGGACCGTCCAACCGCGACGTTGAGCGGGTTGCCGGCATGACCGAAGACATCAAGGCCAACAACCCAGACGTCGAAATCTGCGCCTGCCTGGGCATCCTCAAAGACGGTCAGGCGCAGCGCCTGCGCGATGCCGGCGTGGACGCCTACAACCACAACCTCAACACCGCCAAGTCACACTACGAGGACATCTGCTCCACACACACGTGGGACGAGCGTGCCGAAACAGTCAGCCGCGCACACGAAGCCGGCATGTCACCCTGTTCCGGGCTGATTGTGGGCATGAGGGAAACCGACGAGCAGATTATCGAAGCGGTCGAATCGCTGCGCGAACTCGGCTCAGACTCCATTCCCGTCAACTTCCTCATCCCGTTTGAGGGAACACCACTGGAAGGCGTCAACTACCTCACACCCACCCAGTGCCTGCGAATTCTGTGCGCCGTTCGACTCATGTGTCCCGACAAGGAGCTGCGCATGGCCGGCGGACGCGAAATGCACCTGAAATCGCTGCAGCCCATGGCCCTGCACGTGGTCAATTCGCTGTTCTTGGGCGACTACCTCACCTCTGAGGGCCAGGCAGCAGAGGACGACCTCAACATGATCGTCGACGGCGGGTTCGAAATCGTCGGCCAGGACGATGCTCGGGCACTGCGCGACCAGCTGCGCGCCCACCGCAGAGCACACGCTCAGGCAATGAACAGTGCCGAAGAAGCGGCACCCGCAGTCTCAGCC
The DNA here is from genome assembly GCF_902500275.1 of Brevibacterium sp. Marseille-P9724. Taxonomy (NCBI): domain Bacteria; kingdom Bacillati; phylum Actinomycetota; class Actinomycetes; order Micrococcales; family Brevibacteriaceae; genus Brevibacterium; species Brevibacterium sp. Marseille-P9724. The sequence continues at coordinate 3,102 of NZ_LR722992.1, forward strand.
CCGGCAACCCTGCCTTGCGGCAAGAGCGCACCCCCTGCCGGCACCTCGGCCGGTGACGGAAGCGTGACCGTCCCCACCATCCGCAGGCGCGGAGCAGGAACGGCCCTGGCCCCGAACGCCTAAGGGACCGACAACAGAACAACCCCGGCAAAAACCGGGGTTGTTCTGCGTAAACGGAAAGTCTGGTCAGAAGCCGAGCGCCATGGCGTCGTTCTGGATGTCGCCGAGGGTGGTGACACTGCAGCTGCCGAAGCCAATGCCCACAACGAACATGACGGCAGTCACAATCCAAGCGAGCTTCTTGTGCTGCTCATAGCCTTCAAGCGGCTGGCCGTTCTTATCGCGGCCAGCACCCACCAGGTAGATGATCAAGTCGATGAGCGACCAAATGCCGAAGCCGCCGAGCGTGATCAGCTTGAGCACGCCAGTGCCGATTTTTCCAAGGTAGAAGCGGTCGATGCCCAGGCTTCCGAGGAACCAGGCCAACAGCCATGTAACAAGGAAGCTTTTCTGCGATGTGTGTGTATTTGTAGTCACAGGACAACAGTAGGCCCACGGGGCCATATGGGCCAAAAGCACCCTGCATAGGCCCGAGGGAATCACCGGACAGACCATCGAGAAACCGCCGCCTGCGGAGTTTCCTGTGGGATGCTGATGCTATGCGCGCTCTCATCGCTGTCGATAAGTTCAAGGGCACCCTGACCGCCGCCGAAGTCACTGACCACCTGCGCCCCGTCTTGGAATCAGCTGGCGTCACCGTCGACGCCACGCCGCTAGCCGACGGGGGCGACGGCACTCTCGAAGCAGCCCAGGCCGCGGGATTTTCCCTGCGCGCGGCAGAGGTCACCGGTCCGCTGGGAGGCACCGTGAGCGCTCGGTGGGCGCTGCGGGGTACGCGGGCGATCATCGAAATGGCCGAAGCCAGCGGCCTGGCGCTCCTTCAGTGTCAAGGCGGCTCTGTTGAACCGGCAACAGCGCGGAATGCCACAAGCATGGGCACGGGAGAGCTCATCGGCCACGCGGTTGCGGCAGGTGCCCGCTCAATTGTGCTGGGGCTTGGAGGTTCGGCCAACACTGACGGCGGGATTGGAATGCTCATGGGGCTTGGCGCCGTGGTTCACGATGCACGCGGCCAGCGTGTTCACGACCCGCGCGGCGCGCTTGCCCACGCTGCGACTGTTGACCTGTCGACCCCACTGCGTCTTCTGGACGGAGTCGAGCTGACAGTGGCGTGCGACGTCGACAATCCGCTGACCGGTCCGCGCGGTGCGGCTGCGGTGTTCGGACCGCAGAAGGGAGCGGACGCACAGGCGGTTGAAGACCTGGATTCTCAGCTGCGGGAATTCGCCCACAAGCTCGGGGACGCGGATACTGCTGCGCGGGCTGGCGCCGGGGCTGCCGGCGGAACGGGGTTTGCGGCTCTGCTGCTGGGCGCGCGCATGGAATCTGGGGCGGATCTCATTCTGGACCTCACCGGCTTCGATGCCGCACTGGCGCAGGCTGATGTCGTCATCACCGGCGAGGGCCGCTTTGATGTGCAGACGCTCAGCGGAAAAGGCCCCGCGGTTGTCATTGAACGCGCCCAGCGGGCAGACCTTCCCGTCTTTGTGGTCTGCGGCTCTGCCGACTCTGAAGTTTCGCACGCGGGCCTGGCGCGACTGCTCCAGCTGACGGACAAGGCCCCGGTCGAACAGGCGATGTCCGATCCAGGGCCCGTGCTCACAGCCGTCGCAGACGACCTGGCTGAAGCCGTCCTCAGCTTTCGCTATCGTCGATGACGTTCTTCTTGCGGGTGAACATCACGAACACCGCAACGAGAGCACCGAGACCGGCAACTGCCAGCAGAATCAGCACAACCGGAGAAACGCCAGAAGCGTCCTGGCTGGCCTCTTCCTGTCCGGAAGCATCCGACTGCTTGCCGTCTTCGGCGTTTTCTTCAGTCTTGTCGTCGCTGGCGCCTTCCTCAGTCTTGTCGCCGTCCTTGACTTCGCCGCCGCTGCCGGCGGAATCAAGCAGAGTGAATTCAACCTTGCCGGAAATGGGGTGTCCGTCCTGGCTCACAACCCGCCAGGCAATCGTGTAATCGCCGGGTTTAAGATCGTCGGGCAAAGCCGCCGTGACGGTCCGGCCCTCAACGGTGATCTCTCCGGCTGAGAAGTCTTCACCGTCTTTTTCCACGCGGATTTCGCTGCCGATGTCCTGGATTTCGCCCGAGTAGTTCAGTTCGATCCATTCGGGCTGCTTGTCCAGTTTGGCTCCCTGCTTGGGGTTCGAGCCGATCAGCTGGTCGTGCGCCTGGGCGGGAACCGAACCGAGTACCAGCGCCAAACTGGCAAAAAGGGCTGCGGCAAGAAACCGCGAAAGCGAAGATCGGGTGGTCATGGCTGCTTCTCCAGTCGATATGCGGGGTGCGGGCGAAAGTCCTTCGCTCAATTGTGTCCCATGCTGTCAGCCGCTGCGATGATTCCGTCCTGTGCACGAGCAAGCTCACGGTAGGTTGTTATGAAATCGTCAGCTGTGCCGTACCAGGGGTCTGCGACATCGGCTGCTGCCGCCGCCTCGGGCTCTTCATGCGCGTTCGCTCCGGGGTCGAACTGGTGAAGCATCCGCACAGGCGGCACATTTCCACCGGCTTGGCGTTCCAACCGGCGAATGCCAGCCACGTGCCGCGACGTCATGGCGACCGCCAGATCAATGTCGTCAAGGTCCTCTGCCCGCAGCTGACGAGGGCTGTGCTCGGTGACGGGAATACCGTTCTTCTCCAATTCTGCGCGCGCCCGATAGTCAATGGGGTTGCCGACTTCTTCGTCGCTTATGCCGAAGGACTCGACTTCGATATCGGTCCGCCCGCGGCCCGCGAGTTCGTGTTTGAGCATCATTTCGGCCATGGCGGAACGGCAGATATTGCCGGTGCAGACAAAGGCAATGCGGAAGGGCTTCATAGTCACTACGATGACACAGCCGGTAGCGTGGATGCCATGACTTCAGCTGATCTGCCCTACGGAGACCCTTCCGCTTCTTTCCGGGACGACCTTTTCCGCCGTGTGAACGGCACGTGGCTGGACACCCACGTCATTCCCGATGACCGCGCCGGCGATGGAGCTATGCGCGGGCTGTTCGACGCGGCCGAAGAAAATGTGCGCACCATCATCACCGAACTGCAGCAGGCGGACTCTGATGGCGACCCCGACACGCAGATGCCAGCGGACCTCTACGCATCGTTCATGGACGTCGACACAATCGAACAGCTCGGCGTGAGCCCCCTGGGCGAACAGTTCAAGGCGATTGCCGACGCCGGCAGCAAGGAAGAACTCGCCGCGGTCATGGGCCGGCTGGAACAGGAGGGCGTCGGCGGTCTGCTGGCCGGCTTCGTGTCTGCAGATGCCAAAAACTCCGAGCGGTACGCGCTGTACTTTGAGCAGGCGGGAATCAGCCTGCCCGATGAGTCCTACTACCGGACCGAAGAGTCCGCGCCGATTCGCGAGGCCTTCCTCGCCCACCTCGAAGCGATGTCTGCCCTCGGCGGGCTGAGTGAATTCTCAGGCCTGTCGGACGCCGACTTCGCCCGCACTGTCTTCGACTTCGAAACCGCCGTTGCCAAGCACCACTGGGACAATGTGCGCACGCGTGATGCCGAAGCCACCTACAATCCGACGACACCCGAACAGCTGCGTGAACTCGCAGCCGGGTTCGACCTCAACTCGTGGCTCGAAGCCCTCGGCATCCAGCCCGAACCCGAACAGTTCATTGTGCGCGAACCCGATTTCGTCACCGGAGCAGCCCAGCTGTGGGACAGCACCGAGCTTCCCACCCTTAAGGCGTGGCTGCTGTTCAGCGTTCTCAGCCGGTACGCAAACTACCTGAGCGCAGACATCGTCGAAGAGGACTTCGGCTTCTTCGGCCGGACCCTCTCAGGCACCCCCGAACTGCGCGAAAGGTGGAAGCGCGGCATCAGCACCGTCGAGGGCCACCTGGGTGAGCTCGTGGGCAAACTCTACGTGCAGAAACACTTCCCTCCGGCATCGAAGAAGGCCATTGCCGAACTGGTCGACAATCTGCTGAAGGCCTATGAGAGCTCGATCAAAGACCTCGACTGGATGACCCAGACAACAAAAGCGCGAGCCCTGGAGAAGCTGTCGAAGTTCTCCGTCAAGGTCGGCTACCCCGATGTGTGGCGGGAGTACAGCTTCACTGTCACAGCCGACGACCTCGTGGGCAATATCCGTCGTTCTTCCCAGGCTGAACACCGCCGTCAGCTCGACCGGATCGGCGGTCCTGTTGACCACACCGAATGGTTCATGACTCCGCAGACAGTCAACGCCTACTTCCACCCGGTGCTCAATGAAATCGTGTTCCCCGCAGCAATCCTGCAGCCGCCCATGTTCGACGCCGAAGCTTCCGCAGCGGCCAACTACGGGGCGATCGGAGCGGTCATCGGCCACGAAATCGGCCACGGCTTCGACGACCAGGGATCCCGCTACGACGGTGACGGCAACCTCGTCAACTGGTGGACCGACGAAGACCGAGCGGGCTTTGAGCAGCGCACCCGCAAGCTCATCGACCAGTATTCGGCTCTGTCCCCGTGGGAAGTCACGGACGGCAGCACCGTCAACGGCGAACTGACGATCGGCGAGAACATCGGCGACCTCGGCGGTTTGGGGATCAGCTGGAAGGCCCTGCAGCTTGCTGCCCACGACAGCGGCCAGCCGCTGACCCAGGCTGACCGCGAAGCATTCTTCTGCCAGTGGGCCGCCGCGTGGCGTTCGAAGTTCCGCGAAGAAGAGCGCAAACGCCGTCTGGCAATCGACCCCCATTCGCCGGAGGAGTTCCGCTGCAACCAGGTGGTGAAGAACATGGATGCCTTTGCCGAAACCTTCGGAACACAGCCCGGCGACGGCATGTACCTGGCTCCGGAAGAGCGCGTAACCATCTGGTGACGCACTTCACCGGCACTGACGAAACTCTCAGAAACATCTTTTTAGCGTGAGGTTATGAAGAAGAGCCCTCTGGTGTCCTCTGTCCGGGCCGCTGCCGTCATCGGCGGTTCACTCGCACTCGTCCTCAGCGGCTGTGCCATCAAGGACGGCGCATCGCGCGAATCTCCCACAGCGCAGCAGGAGGCCACACCTTCCGAGGAGCCGCCCGGCGGCATCGCCACGGTCGGCGGCCAGGATTCCGCACAGTCGGCCGAAGCGGCGCGTACTGCCGTTCTCACCGCCGTTGCGGACGTCGATGACAGCGGTCAGGCCGTTGGCCTGAAAGCAGAAGATGACGGCTGGCTGATCACCGTCTACAGCGACGGGAAGAACACGCCGGTTCACGTCAGCGCTGACGGCGCAGAGGTCACCGGCAAGGACAAGGTCGAAGACCCGCCATCCGGTGCCGCGGACCAGTACTCGTCGATGCGCCAGACGGTCGATCAGGCTGTCCAGTCTGCATCGCGCACTGTGCGCGGTGAGGTGGTCGAAGTCGGCCCGGGCAGAAAAGACGGCCAACTGGGCTGGAAGGTCAGCATCGAGCCCGACGGTGCTGACAAACCCAAGGACGTGTACGTCCACCACCGCTCCGGCGACGTCCTCTGACGCGACGTCCTCCGGCGTGCCGACCTCCGACAGTCCCAAAAGCGCACGTATTCACTGACCAACACTCAGAGAAAGGACAGTGACACACCACATGACTAAGCTTTCCACCCTCCTTGCCGCATCGGCTGCCGCCGGAGCACTCGCCCTGACCGGCTGTGGAAACTCCGAAGGAGACCAGCAGTCCAACGACGCCCAGCAGCAGTCGACCACACAGGCTGAGAGCCCCAGCACCGAGTCTGCAGGCGACTCGCAGAGCGAAAAGGGCGGTTCAGTCCAGACCGCGCAGTCGGCAATTGAGCTGGCTGAAAAGGAAATCGACGGCAAGGCCACCGAACTCGACTTCGATGACAGCCGGTGGGAAATCAATGTCATCAAGGGCTCGGAAAAGCACGAAGTCGTCGTCAGCCCCGAGGGCACCGAGGTCGTCAAGAAGGAAAAGGACGACGACCCCGCCGACCAGGAAGACGTCGACGCGCTGAAGAAGGTGAAGACTCCCCTCAAGGACGCTCTCGGCACAGCCGTTGACGAAAAGGGCGGCGGCACAGTCGACGAAGCCGACCTGACGACCGGTTCCTCCCCCGCGTGGGAGGTTGAGGTGTACCCCGAAGGCGAAACCGATTCGGTTGACGTCTACGTTTCGGCCGCTGACGGCAAGGTGACCGACAAGTGACGAACTCTGCTGTCTAGAGCAAAGATTGCGGCAGCAATCGCGATTGTTGCCGCAGTCTGCCCCTCGGCAGCAGAATCCCCAAGCACCAAAGACACGAGGTGCCGCCCGGCTGGAACCGGACGGCACCTCGACTGGTTACGGGACCTGAACCCGCTCAGCTGCGCTCGGTGTGGATCATGCGGATGAAGCGGTTGACCAGGTCGTTCCAGGAGCGGATGAGTGAATCGTCTTCGACTTCCGTGCTCGCGCGCAGACGGCCCAGTGGGGCATTGGGGTTTGTGACCAGGCTGCGGAACAGGGCGTCTTGGGCAACGTCGTCGCTGAGGCTGACTTCGACCGAATCGACCGCCCCGACTACCGACTGCGGCACCGGGAGGTCACCCCCGTCGATCTGCGCACCAGCGGCCACTTCCATCAGACGGCAGGCGTCTCCGACGGCAATTGTCGGGATGTGCGAGCTGATCGCGTCGTCGAGGAACCCGATGACGTCGTCACGTGAAACCGCCCACCCCTGCTCGTCGTCGGCAAAGCCGAAGACGATGACGCCCTGGTAGCCGATGGGGCTGGGCATCAGCTCGCCTTCGTGCAGGCGCACAAAGTCGCAGCGGATGCCGCCTTCGGACAGCTGGTCGAGTGTGCGTCCGTAGAACAGGTTCGCGCTGGTCTCGACGACGACGATCGGGGTGCGCAGTCCGTTTTCGCTCAGGGTCTGCCGAGGCGCCTGCTCGCCTGCCGTGATCGGCTCGCTGATCCTGTTCTCCGGCACGGGAGCGGGGCAGGTGGCGAAAGGGGTGAAGGCCATGGGGAAGTTGACCGCGCGGTTGAAGTCGACGATGACACGCCCCGATGAATCGGGGGTGCCCACCGACAGGCGCCGCCACTGCGATGTGGTTCCGCCGTTGGTTCCGTCGTAGAAGTCCAGGTGGAGCCCGGTTTCGGGGTGTCCCGTGGCCAGTAGGGTGTGGGCTGTGCCGTGCAGGTCGAATTCGACGGTTCCCACAACATAGGTGCTGATCTGCAAGCCCGGTGCGGCCGTGTCGATCCTCCGCAGCTCCGGTTCGGCATACGGGGTGAACTGCCCCTGGACTGCGAAGCTCGGGTCGATTTCGAAGGTGGGAATGTCGATGAAGCTGCTCAGAAGCTTCGAACGGGAATCGCGAATCCGCAGTCCCATGTAGCCGTCGCGGTTGAGGGCTTCGATGACCACCGTCCCGTCGGTCAACCACATAAGCGATGCACCCTGGGGCAGCCACACGGACTGCCTGCCGGTGTCCATGCTGCGCACAACCTGCACGCGCTCGGCCCTGGGGAAGGTGATGTCGTCTGCCATGACGTCAAGCGCCGCGGCGGTGGGGCCGATCGCACTGCCCGGTTCGGCGTCGAAGTGCAGCCAGTCATTGCTGCGGGTGAACCTGCCGGGGATTTCGCACACTGTGCGTTCGTCACCTTCGGCCAACCAGATGAGGCCCGTCAGCGAGAGCCAACCGTGCTGGGTGGCCAGACTGGCAACGCGGGAGTCGTGCCACTCCTCCCAATCTGCTCTGTACTCTTCCACTGATCACCTTCTGTTGAGCAGTTCCGTGCGAATCAGGAACAACAATAGCGCTGTTGGTTCTGTGAAAACAGGGTTCTACGCCTGCAGCGTGGCCGCCGAAACGTCAATGCGTCGACGGTACATGTTGAGGCAGCTGAGTGCGAAAAGCGCAGCGCAGGCACTCGTGGTCGCAAGGAAGCCAGCACCGGTGCCAAAAGCGTCGATGAGTGAGCCGACGAGCGCGCTGATGAGCGCCTGGCCGACAACGATGCCGGTGGTCATCATCGCCATCACGGTTGTCACTCGGCCCACCGGAGCGACCTCCGCGGCAATCGAAAACAGCGTGACGAGCGCCGGGCCGATGCCCACACCGCACAGCACGAGACCTACGAGAACCGCCGGGAATACCGGCAGGACCGTGAACACAAGGGTCCCCGTGAACGCCACTGCGGCGAACACCATCCAGCGCGCGGCAAAGGTGAAGCCCCGGGGCAGAAGCACAACGGCAAATGCGCACAGCGCTGAACCCACGCCCATCACGGCGTAGTACATACCCGCGGCGGCCGCCTTGTCGAACTGTTCAAGGAAGCTGGTGAGGCTGGCAAGCGTCGAACCGAAGAACATGCCGATGCAGGCCATGCCGGCCGGCGGCAGCAGAACGGACAGCCGGAAGATCTCGGAAGCCGGAGCAACAGCGGGAGTCTCCTGCGCCTCGTCAGCTGTGGACTGTTCCATCATGTTCCGGGCGTGGCCGCGCACAAAGCGGGACGACGGGTGCAAAGCGAAGCCGCTGATCCCGATGAGAGTGGTCAGGGCCGCAACATCGAGCGGCACCACGATGCCGAAGGCCACCGCAATGGCTCCGACAACAATCGGCCCGGCAACGAAAACAGCCTCGTCGGTAAAGGACTCATAGGGCAGAACAACCGATGTGGCCTTCTCGGCCTGCGTGCCGGAATAGGAGCCGCGGATTGCCTCGAGCCAGCGTGAGCGGACCATAGATGCTGCCTGCGGGCTCGTCGCGCCGATCGCGAAGGCCGCCGCGTAGACAGTCCACGTGGCAGCGTCGGCCCGCAGCGCCCAGCCCAAGCCCCACAGCGAAGCCGCGTTCGTGACAGCAAGGCACAGAAGCAGGCCCCGCTGGCCGAAGCGGTCGGCAAACCAGCCGAAGAAAGGGCCTGAAAAGGCTGTGGCTAAGCCCACGAGAGCCGAAGCCACACCGGCTTGCGTATAGGAGCCGCGCACGCCGACGACTGATGTCATGACGGCTACAACCGACATGGCATACGGTAGTTTTGCCAGTATTGCCAGGGGGAAGAAGCCCCAGCCAACCAGCCGCGCTAGACCAGAGAACACCGTGCAAGGCTAACAGGCGGCTCTGAGTCCAGCGCTGTGACGACAAGCTCAGGAGGAGCGCATGTCCACCGCCGCTGAAAAAACAGCCGCGCAGAAGACCGCAGCGCAGAAGACCGCATTGGAACTCGGCGAGTACACCGCGGCATCACCGTCGTCCTACCACGCTGCCGCAGAAGCTGCTCGGCGACTGCAGGCGGCGGGCTTTGAGCTGCTTGACGAAGCCCAGGCGTGGAACCTGGCCCCGGGTGGCCGCTACGTGCTGGTCCGCGATGGCGCCGTAACCGCTTTTGCTCTGCCTGCTGATGTTTCCGCTGGGGATCTGCGCTACCGGGTGTTCGGTGCCCACACGGACTCGCCGGGCTTCAAGCTCAAGCCCGGCTCGGCGCACACCGCGGCAGGCTTCACCCAGGTGGGCGTCGAAGTGTACGGCGGAGTGCTGCTCAATTCGTGGCTCGACCGCGAACTGTGCTTTGCCGGCAGGCTCGCACTGCGCGACGGCACGACCGTGCTGGCGCGCACACCGGGCATCGCACGGATCCCCCAGCTGGCCATTCACTTGGACCGGCAGGTCAACGACGGGCTCAGACTGGACCGTCAGCAGCACACCGTCCCGGTGATCGGCCTGGAGGTGTGCGGCGGCGACGTCATCGAGCTGCTGGCCGAATCCGCCGGTGTTTCCGCAGACCGGCTGGTCGGCCACGATGTCATCACCGCACCCGTGCAGGAAGCCAGCCTGTTCGGAGCCTCGCAGGAGCTTCTGGCTTGTTCGCGCATGGACAACCTGTCCTCCACATTCGCTGGCCTGCGGGCAATGGAAGAACTCGACGCGAACAACCTGACGGCCGTATCGGTATTCATCTCCAACGACCACGAGGAAGTCGGTTCGGAAACCCGCACCGGTGCATCGGGCCCAATGCTTGCAGACATTCTGGAGCGCATCTCGATCAGCGTGGGGGCTGACCGGGAAGAACATCTGAGGGCTGTAGCGGGCTCCATCTGCGTCTCCGCTGACGCGGGCCACGCTGTCCACCCCAACTACCCGGAGCGCCACGACCCGCAGGTGCGGCCGACCCTCGGTGACGGGCTGCTGCTGAAGCTCAACGCGGTTCAGCGCTATGCAACGGATGCTGCGGGCACCGCCGAATGGGCACGCCTGTGTAACGCGGCAGGTGCCCAGTTTCAGCCGTTCGTGTCGAACAACGCCCAGCCCTGCGGTTCCACCATCGGCCCGCTGACGGCCACCCGCCTGGGCATGACTGTCATCGACGCGGGCATTCCGCTTCTGTCGATGCACTCGGCAAGAGAAATGGCGGCCGTCAGCGATATCGAAGCGCTCGTCAGGCTCGCCCACGCGCACCTGGGATGAGGACAGCCGGATGAATGATGCGGAAAGCGCCGAACACGTGAACCGTTTGGCTCATGCGACCTCGCCGTATCTGCGCGCCCACGCCGACCAGCCGGTCGACTGGCACCCGTGGGGCGCGGAGGCCTTTGCCGAAGCCAAACGCCGCGATGCGCCCCTCATGGTGTCCATCGGCTATTCCACGTGTCACTGGTGTCACGTCATGGCGCGGGAGTCCTTCAGCGACACGGACGTCGCAGCGCAGATCAACAAGGACTTCGTTGCCGTCAAAGTGGATCGCGAAGAGCTTCCCGCTGTCGACGAGCAGTACATGAACGCGTTGCAGGCCATGCGCGGTCACGGCGGCTGGCCGCTGACGGCCTTCGCGGACGCTGACGGGGTGCCGTTCTTCCTGGGCACCTATTTTCCACCGCAGCCGCGGATGGGCCAACCGTCGTTTTCCATGGTCCTGCAGGCGGTTGCCAACACGTGGCAAGAGCGGCGAGCGCAGGTTACCGACATCACGGCGAAGATGCGCTCAACCCTGGAGCAGCTGGCGGCTGGCCCCGCCGACCCTGCCGCGCAATCCGAACAGCGACCCCTCGACCGTCCCTTCGAAAGCGCGGTGTCTTCGGACATTCTCAACGCCCAGCACTGGGCGCTTATGGACGAAGCCGACACGACGAACGGGGGTTTCGGCTCGGCGCAGAAGTTCCCGCCGCTCATGTCGCTCATGGCTCTCATCAAGGGTCACCACCGCGGTCCCGAGCGGCTGGGTTTCATCCGCCGCACGTTCTTGTCGATGGCTTCGCGCGGTCTGCGCGACCACGTTGCCGGTGGGATCTTCCGCTACTGCGTCGATCCGCACTGGTCGGTGCCGCACTTCGAGAAGATGCTGTACGACAATGCGCTGTACCTGCGGGCGAGTGCCGCGTGGTTCGGGCTTGAAGAGTCTTTGGCCCCGGGTTCGCGCTGGGCCAGGCTTGCTCGCCGCGAAGCCTATGACACGGCAGAGTTTCTGCTGCGGGACATGCGGTTGGACTCCGGCGGCTTTGCCACCGCGCTGGACGCCGATTCTCTCGACGCGCACGGCCAGCCTGCCGAGGGCGCTTTCTATCTGAAAGATCACGAGGTGGAGCTCACCGGATCTCCCTACGAACCTGTTTTGTCGCAAGGGCTGGGCTATGTGCTTCACGCTCCGGGAATTGAGCAGTGGGCGGAGAATGATGAGACTGACCAGAACAGGGACCGCAGCCAGGTTGAACCGTGGCTGACACAGACGGCGCTGGCTGTCCGCGCGGATCTTCTGCGAGCGCGCGAAAAGCGCACTGCCCCGCTGCGCGATGACAAGCTCATCACGGCGCACACCGCCATGACGGCTTCGGCATTTGCCTTTGCTTCATGCGTTTTTGACGAGCCCGAATGGTCCACTGCCGCTGAAGAGACCTTTGCGGCTGCGGCAGCTTTGCGCACGCAGACCGGTTTGGCTCGCTCTGCTTTTCACGGGGAGCCCGGCCCGGGTGCGGCGGGGCTTGTGGACTGGGCACAGCTGGCAGGGGCCGCGGCGGCACTGGGCCGTGTCAGCACCGCCCGGGAGCTTCTGACCGAACTCAGCAAGCGCTTCTTGGACGGGACAGTGCGGGACTACGAACACGATCCTCTTCTGGCTGCCGGTGGGATGAGCGCATTTGATGACACCGAACCGTCCGGTGTGGCCGCTGCCGCCCACGCGGCCCTGTGCCTGGGACTGCTTGATGAAACAGCCGACGGCACACAGTGGCTGCAGACGGCTGAGCGTCTGGTGCTTGCCGCATCGGACGTCATGTACCGTGCCCCGCGGGCTGCCGGATGGCTGCAGGTCACCGCGGAGGGGCTGCTCAATCCCGTGCGGGTTGAAAGCGCCAACCCACGGCTGCTGAGCATTGGGGCTTGCCACCCTGTGACAACCGTGCTCAGTCGGCAGGCACCGGGAAGTGCTGTCGGCCAGCCGCAGGCGGAGGCAGCAACAGTGTGCCTCGGCCACGAATGCAGCCTGCCCACAGCGGATCCGCAGCAGGTGCGGCGGCTGCTGGACGGCGCCTCGTCATAGAGAAGCGGGCGGGACAGGTCACCCCGCCCCGCCCGCACTGCGCTCCTCGGCTGTCAGACCGCGGCGGTTTCGGCTGATTCGTCGAACACGATCACCTGGCGGATGGCCCGCCCGTCAGCCAGCTGGTCCATCGCCTCGTTGATTTCCGACAGGCGGATGCGCGAGGAGATGAGCTCGTCTACCGGCAGTTTGCCTTCCAGGTAGAGCTGCGCGTAGGTGGGGATGTCGCGGGCGGGCACGGCGGAGCCCAGGTAGGAGCCCTTGACTTCGCGAGCACCGGCGGTCAGCGCCAGCGGGGCGATGGTCGAGGTGGCTGCCGGATTGGGCAGGCCTACCGTCACCATCGACCCGCCGAAGCCGATCGCGTTATAGGCGGTTTCGAAGGCCTTGGCGTTGCCGGCGGCTTCGATCACCCGGTCTGCTGTAATGCCCTGTTCGGCGACTTCCTGCGGTGTGAAAACACGATCAGCGCCGAGTTCCTTGGCGCGGTCGAGTTTTTCTGCAAGCGCGTCGACGGCAATGACCTCTTTGACGTCTTGGGCCAGGGCCACAATGAGGGCGGCCATGCCGACCCCGCCCAGGCCGACGATCATGACGGAGTCCTCCGGGCCGGGCTGGGCGGCGTTGAGCACCGCCCCTCCCCCGGTGAGCACGGCACAGCCGAGCACTGCCGCGATGTCTGCAGGCAATTCCGGCGGCACAACGACCGCGCTGGCCGCATCGACAACCGCGTGGGTGGAAAAGCCGCTGACGCCCAGGTGGTGGTAGACGTTCTCGCCGTCTCGGCTCAGATGCGCCGAACCGTGCAGCAGAACGCCGTCATTGTTGGTCTTCGAACCCACTGAGCACGGGAGCTTGCCGTCTGTGCGGCACTCGCGGCATTCCCCGCAGCGGGGCAGGAATGACATGCTGACCCGATCGCCTACGGAAATGCCTTCGACTTCACTGCCGATCTCTTCGACAATGCCCGCCGATTCATGCCCAAGCAGCATGGGCATGGGACGGGGACGGTTGCCGTCAACCACGGACAGGTCGGAGTGGCAGACTCCCGCCGCTTCGATGCGCACACGGATCTCGGTGGGACCCGGGTCTGCCAGTTCGACCTCGGAAATTCTGATGGGCTGCGACTGCGCATAGGGCCGTTCAGCATCCATGCGCTCAAGCACTGCACCTGTGATCTTCATCGGGAACCTCCTGAAGTTTTGGCGGTGGCCGCCGCACCCGCTTTGGGTGCAGGACGCGCGGGACCGAAAGCTGCGCGAGCCAGAGCGTCACTGCCAGCGTCACCGGCGCGAACTGGACTCGCCTCGAATTTTCCTTCGTGGGCGATGACCGGGCGGCGGTCACCTCCGAGTTCCGGATACTTCTCTTCGAGCTTTTCGCGTTTGCGCATTTCTTTGTGCCACCCGCGCACGAGGTCGCGGTTGCCGTTGCCAATGCCGCGCCACGTGTTCGGCATTTCGTCGCGAGAACGTCCGGCAGAGGCTGCGTTTCCCCTGTTGACGCGAGTAATCATACGCCGAGTCGGCTCGCCACAAGTGCAGTCTGGTGTTGGCGAGTCCATGGTTTTGAGCATCGCCTCAAAACGATGACCCGCACCGCACTTCACGTCGTAAACGATCATCCTCGCCCCTTAGGAGTAGTAGCCATTTGGCGAGATCTTCATGGTTTTCCGCTGTTCGGCATCGTGGCCGAAAATCATCTTGGCCCCGGTCTGTTCCTGGATCCTGCGGAGCTTGTCGACGGATTCGAGCCACTGAACCGAGTCCCACACGATAGCCGCGCCGATCGCCGGCGGCCCCCAGGAAGCCCCGAGGTACACCGCGTCGGACGTGAAGATGTGCGTCCCATCATTGGGCAGATCAACGCGGAGGCTCATGGTTCCCCACGTGTGACCCGGCGTGTGGATGACCGAAACTCCGGGCGCGATTTCGTCGTCACCGTGGATCGCTTCGAACGGCAGTCCGGCGAAGTCCGAAACCAGGTGCCCACCGGCGCCTTCGCCCTGAATTGACTTCACACCTTCGATTTCATCGGCGTGGCACAAGATTCGCGTCTTGCCGTTGTTGAAGTCCTGGGCGTTGGCGGCGTGGTCGAAGTGGAGGTGCGACAGCACAAGGACGTCAATGTCATCGGGGGTCAGTTCGAGATCAGCGAGGGCGCTGTCAAGATAGCCGGGACCTGCTGGGTCTTCTTGCACCGGGAAAAACTCCTGCATGCCAATAGGAGCCCACCGCTGCTCCCAGTCGCGAGCAACACCGGTGTCCCACAGGATCTTCTGGCCGTCCGTTTCGATGAGGACTGCGTGCGTAGGAGCTTCGCCCCATGGTGGCGGGTCATTTTTCTGGGATCGACTCTTGATGGTGTTCCCACCTTCCAGAAGAAGCCAGGTGAGGTCGCAGTCCATGACACCAGTGGAAAGGAAATGAAGTTTCATATCGCTCATGACAGTGCTCTTTCCGTGATTCGGGCAAATGTAACTGTTGTCGTCGCTGCCAGCAGTCACATTCACGCTATGGCACAGAACACACACGGCATATAGTGATGGCTACATAATTTCAGAGCTTCAATGGAGGTTCATACATGTCGACGCCCAAAGCTCTGACAGCTGGGCATGACCCTCACGTGGTCGATCTGGAGAAGAGCATTGCTTCACTCGTCGAACGCAGCGAACTTCTCAACGAAGTCGGCGAAATCGCCCGCATGATGACCTCCACGCAGGACATTTCACTGGTCATGCACGATATCCTCACCAGAACGCGGCGCCTGACCGGTTCGGATATGGCTTACATTTCACTCAACCGAGGCCGCGAAACCTTTATCCGCTACTCCGTGGGCATACGAACGCAGGGATACCGCGACATCCGCATGCCACTGGGCACGGGTGTCCTCGGGCGAGCCGCGACCGGACGCGAGCCGGTGCGAACCATTGACTACCTCGGCGACCCAAAGCTTCTGCATCTTCCGGACATCGACAAACGCGTTCGAGGCGAAGGCGTTCGCTCGATTCTTGGGATGCCGATGACTCTGCACGGCGTCACTCACGGCGCCCTCTTGATTGCAGACCGTCATCCCGTTGAATACAGCGCCGACGTCAAAGCTGTGCTTGAGACCTTGGCGCTGCACACGGCCGTCGCTTTGGAGTACTCGACTCGTCTTGACGAGGTCGAAGCCGCTCTAGACCGCCTGAACACTCGGCATGAACTCGAGGCTGAGCGCGTGATTGACCTCCAGGAGGTCCTTCAGCTGGAAAGCAGGTTACTGGAGTCGATTATGCGCGGTGACAGTCCTGAGTCAGCGGCAGAAACGGTGCAGAAGCTTCTTGGCGCTCCAGTCACTGTCCTACCTGGGACCGAGGAGCTTCCTTCGGACCTGCACGAGGCGATTCAAACCGCACGACATTCCGCACAGCCGATAACCGTTGATGGCGTGACAGCCGCCTGCGGCCTGGGCGGCGGTGAGCACCTGGCCACACTGATTGTCGAGGCGGAACTTCCGGAGGGATTGTTTCCTCGACTGCAGCGGATCGCCACATTCCTAGGCCTGGCAGTGCTTATGGAACGGGCGCAGAAGGACGAAACAGTCAGAAAAGATCGTGTCCTCCTCGACACGCTCCTGGGCACCATTCCCCACACCCCGGAAACCACCAAGACGGTAGATGAGCTCGGCATTTCTCCTGACAGACCGTTTCGTCTGCTGAGCATTTCCGTAGACAGCAGCCATGAACTCGAAGCCGAACATTCCACCGTTCTTCTGCAAACGCTAAGAGCCGAGCTGGCCCATACTGAACGCTCCGTGGTTGCCCGTCACCACGGCCATATCTGCGCCCTCATTCCAGAAGAGGCGTGGGTGAGGGGCATCCACGAGCGCTGCGAAGAGCTTGTGCGCGGCAAAGTTCCCCATGTTCCCCAGCTTCGTGTCACTGCGGGCATCAGCAGCGCTTTCACAGGCGCGGCAGATGCCCGCGAAGCGCATCGCAACGCTGAACGCGCGCGAAGCATGCTGAAAGTACTGGGGGCCTCAGGCCAGATCGCCGTCGGCGAAGACCTGGGAACCGTAGGGCTTCTTTCTGAAGCTCTCGCAAACCGGCCGGATGCAGAATCACCACTGAAGCATATTGAGCCGCTCCAGGCCTATGACCGCACCCATGGCACGGAGCTTCTGCAGACAGCGTGGGCCGTAGCAGAAACCGGTGCTCGAGTCTCCGAATGCGCCCGACGGCTTCACGTTCACCCGAATACGATCCGTCAGCGCATGGAGCGGATTTCCTCCCTGCTCGGAGCTGACTGGCGAGAACCCGCGCGCTTTCTGGACATCCACGTTGCACTGCGAATGTGGGCACTGGCCCACAACAGCTGAAGCGTTCCCTACAGCGCTCCTCCGGATTTCTCTTTCATGCGGGCGTCCAGACGGGCCGTGTGGTCCTGATCGTGACGGCCCAAAACAAAGTGCAGGACAACGCCGATCGCCACACCCACCAGAGCCGGCACCACCCAGCCGAGCCCATCAGCACCCCACGGCAGCGCGTTGAGTATGGAATCGATCGCATCCCCGCCCAGGCCGGCTTCCTTCAGGCCGCCCAGAACACTGATGACAGCCGTGAAGATGACGGCCAGGCGGTAGACCAGACGGTCACCTCGGAAGAGCTTCTCAAAGAAGTACAGGAGCACCAGCACCAGGGTGACGGGATACACCGCCATCAGCATCGGCAGGGCCAGCGCAATGAGGGCGTCCAGGCCGACATTGGCGAACAGAAAGCCGATCAGCGAAAACACGACCGCCCACACCCGGTAGGACACCTTCGGCACAAGCTCCGAGAAGAACTCCGCCATCGACGACACCAGACCAATCGAAGTGGTCAGGCAGGCCATGATGATGACAGCTGCCAGAAGAGCACCCCCGATGTCACCGAAAAGGGCGCGCGACACCTCGGCCAGCAGCGCTCCGCCGTTGTCCTGTTCGCCCACCGCACCACGGCTTGTGGCCCCGATGTAGCCCAGCGAAATGTAGACCAGCGACAAGCCGATCGACATGACCAGAACAACCCACGGCATCTTCCTGCGGATGACGGTCGGATTGGTCACCCCAACACCGGAAAAGCCCGACACCACGAGAATGCCCAGAACCAGGGCCGCAACAGCATCCACCGTCAGATAGCCCTGGACGAAGCCGGTCTGCAGAGCCGCGTTTGAATAGTCGCCGACCGGTTCGCCGAACCCGCCCAGAGGGCTGATGAGCGCCTTGATCGCAAACACCGCGATGACCAGCACCAGAACCGGGGCGAGCATTTTCCCGATCCAGTCGACAATCTTCGTGGGGTTGGCCGCAAGCACCAGAGTGATGATGAAGAACACCAGCGCGTACAACACCAGCGGCCACTGGGCATCGCCCGCGTTCGGCAGAAGCGGGGCAACCCCCACCTCGTAGGACACGGTTGCGGTGCGCGGAATCCCGAAAGACGGCCCGATGAGCAGGTAGGCGACCACTGTGAACACAACACCGAAAGCGTGACCGACCCGGGCCGATAGGCGGGCCAGTCCGCCCACTCGGGACACCGCCACGAGCGCAAGTGCGGGCAGGCCCACACCCGTCAGAAGAAAACCGAGAATCGCCCACGGGAAGGCGGTTCCCGCCTGCTGGCCCAAAAGCGGCGGGAAGATGATGTTCCCAGCACCCATGAACACTGCGAAGAACATCAGCCCAAGCGTGGTCACTGTTCTGAACGGCACGGTCTGGGTGGTCTGCTTCTGCACGGGATCTCCGTAGTTAGGGGAATGTGAGCACTTCGGGGCAGGAGGTGGGCGCCCGCGGCAGGAATTCACATAAGATTCGAGAACAGAACACTACCCTGCCGCACCCTCAGCACAGTTCAAGACGCCGCGCGTGTTCCCCCTCTCTCCCACAGTCTTCTCATGCCTGTTCTACAGTGGAACGAGTTCTTTCGTGGCCAAGGCGAGCGCTGCAAACAGACGCTTCGTGTGACCACAGCATCCCCATCAACACCCCAGGAGTCCCCTATGGAAGCCTTCAACGAACTATTGTCAACCGTCGATGGATGGTTGGGGTGGCTCCTGCTGTTCGCCCTGCTGCCGCTGGGCCTGTACTTCACGGTGCGCACCGGCGTTGTCCAGCTGCGCCTGCTGCCGGAGATGTTCCGCGTCATCAAAGAACCAGCCGGACGTGACGCTGAGGGCAACAAGAACATCTCACCCTTCCGTGCATTCTCAATCTCAGCGGCTTCGCGCGTGGGCACCGCCAACATCGCCGGTGTGGCCCTGGCAATCTCGGTGGGCGGACCGGGTGCCCTGTTCTGGATGTGGGTGACCGCAATCGTCGGCGGTGCCACCGCGTTCGTGGAGTCCACCCTCGGACAGCTGTACAAAGTGAAAGACGGTGCGGCTTTCCGGGGCGGACCGGCCTACTACATTGCCCGCGGGCTCAAGAGCCCGTGGCTGGGCTCTGTTTTCGCCGTCATTGTGATCGTCACCTACGGCATCGTGTTCAACACCGTGCAGTCGAACTCGATCGTGGATGCCCTGTCCACCTCGTTCGACATGGACGCCCCCACCTTCGGCTTCAAGGCGATCATCGGCATCGTCCTCGGTATCGCCGGCCTGGCGATCTTCCTCGGCGGCGTGCAGCGGATCTCCAACGTCACCGCCTTCATCGTGCCGGTAATGGCAATCCTGTACCTGTTCCTCGGCATTCTGGTGGTCATCGCCAACCTTTCGGCCGTACCGCCGATGCTCGCGCTCATCGTCCAGCAGGCCTTCACCATGGAATCGATCTCCGGTGCCGCATTCGGCGTCATCATCACGCAGGGAATCAAACGCGGGCTTTTCTCCAACGAGGCCGGCATCGGCTCCGTACCGAACGCGGCTGCCACCGCATCGGCTTCCCACCCTGCCAAGCAGGGCCTCGTGCAGGCGCTCGGCGTGTACTTCGACACGATCCTCGTGTGCTCCATCACCGGGTTCATCGTCCTGCTGTCGAACCCCGAATACGATGAAGCGGTCGGCGCTCAGCTGACCCAGACCGCGCTGGCTGCACAGCTTGGCCCGTGGGCGGTGCACTTCCTGACAATCGCGATCTTCTTCTTCGCGTTCTCATCGATCATCGGCAACTACTACTACGGCGAATCGAACCTCGAATTCATCACCAAGTCCAGGGGCGCCATGCTGACCTACCGCTTGGTGGTCATGGCCTCGGTGTTCATCGGCGCAGTCATTGCACTGGAGACCGTGTGGACGGCTGCGAACATCTTCATGGCGATCATGGCCATCATCAACCTGTTCGCCGTGGTCATGCTGTCTGAGAAGGCATTCAAGCTGCTCAAGCACTACACGGAGCAGCGCCGCAGCGGCAAAGCGCCCATTTTCAACCAGAAGGACTTCCCCGAGTTCGACGGGGTGACTGCCTGGGACGGCACCGACGAAGTCACCACCAGGGAATTCTGGGAGAACCAGCGCCAGAAGAAGGCCGACAAAAAGAACAGCTGACCCGTCCAACGCACAGCCGGAAGTGAGCGGCGCCTCGGGCCCTGTCAGTCTGCAATGTAGCCGCGGGCAAACCGGCGCAGCTGCCCCGCGGCTACATCGAAGGCCGCCCGGTCGGACAGGAAGACGTCGTGCACGGCCCGCGGCACCCGGGCCAATACGGTTTCGCGGCCCAGGCTTTCGGCGCGCCTGGCAATCCGATCGACGTTGAGCACAATGTCCGAGTGCGCCATCTTCGTTGTGTACGACGTGGCGCGAAAGCTCTCCATGGCGATCTGCACGAGCACCGGTTCGCGAATGTCCAGGCCCTGTGCAACCGCTTCCTGCCCGTCGAAGATCGCCCGCAGCCACTGCCCGTAGACGGGAAAGCCGTTCGGCGGTTTGAGCACCAGATCCCACGGCGGGGCGCCGTGGTTTTCGCTGGCCGCCTGCACGTAGAAGTTCGGGATGACCAGCGGAAGCGCACGAGGTGCCCTCTCCTTGCGCTTGCTGCCGCCGAGGAACGGAGTGGTGATCCTCCTGGCCGCGGTGGAGAACTGGAACTCCAGCCACGGCGCATTGAGGGCGAGGGCCGCCAGGCGGCCCGGATTGCGGTTGGCCCACAGGGC
This sequence comes from Brevibacterium sp. Marseille-P9724, assembly GCF_902500275.1. Taxonomy (NCBI): domain Bacteria; kingdom Bacillati; phylum Actinomycetota; class Actinomycetes; order Micrococcales; family Brevibacteriaceae; genus Brevibacterium; species Brevibacterium sp. Marseille-P9724. The sequence goes on from NZ_LR722992.1 coordinate 23,779, forward strand.
TGCAATCAGCCCGCCGGTCGAATGGGCGGCAAGCACTGTCCGCGCACCCGGGTTCTCTTCACTGATGACGGCGAGCGCCGCCTCGACTTCTTCGTCATAGGCTGCAAGGTCGTCTATGTAGCCGGGTTTCTGTTCAGGGTCCCCCGGCCGCAGATTCCGGCCGTAGTCGCGCAGGTCCAGCGCGTAGAACTGTGCTCCGAAATCTTTCCACAGGCGCGCCAATCGGCGGTTGAAGAAATAGTCAGACCAGCCGTGCAGGTAGAGAACAGCCGTGTCGCGCAGGAAGCTCTCGCCTCCCGGAGTGCGTTGCGGTTCCGGGACCGCATCGCACCGGACAAGGGTAGCCCGCTGCCCGCCGGCAAGCGGCAGAGCGAGCTGCTGAAAGCCGGGACCGAGGATGTCCCGATGCCATTCGCCCCATTCCATAGCTCAACCTTACTGGAGGGTTTTTTAACGGTTTTTTGAGACTTCAGGGGCAGGCCCGCATCATTTGCACTAATATCTAAGCCACTGATGTGCTTCACGTCACCCCGTCAGCGGGGCGGCAGAGAACATTGGGCGCCCCCTGTGAATGTCCCCGACACCAATGAGACCAGATGATCGCCTACATCCTCCGGCGCGTTGTCAACTACGTGATCCTCACGGCGCTGGCAACCACGTGCGCGTACATGCTGACCTCCAGCTTTATGGATCCGGCAAAGCGCTACCGAGGCAAGAATCCCCCGCTTCCCGAAAGCACCATCACCGCCAGGCTCGATGAACTGGGCGTCAACCCCGACACTCCGCTCATCACCCGCACGTGGAACTGGGCAACGAACATCCTCTTCCACGCGGACTTCGGTCTGACAGTCGGCGGACAGCCCGTGCTCACCGAAATGCTCAGCCGCTCCGTTGTCAGCCTGCGCCTGCTGATCGTCGGCAGCATTCTGGGTGCGATCCTGGGAGTGGCACTCGGCGTGTGGGGCGCAGTCCGACAGTACAAAGCCTCAGACAACATCATCACCGGTCTGACATACGTCATCAACGCAACCCCGACGTTCGTCTTGGGCATCATCCTCATGATCCTCGCAACCGGGTTCAACAATGCCGTGGGCACGCAGCTCATCAGATTCGTCGGGCCCGCCACCCCGGGGGTGCACGGCTTCTGGCCGCAAGTGGCCGACACAATATCCCACATGCTCCTGCCGACGATTGCGCTCGTGCTGTTCGGTGCCGCCATCTACTCCCGCTATCAGCGCTCAATGATGCTTGATGTCCTTGGCGCCGACTACATCCGCACAGCCCGCTCAAAAGGGCTCACCCGTAAGACCGCACTGTGGAAACACGGCGTGCGCGTAGCCATCATTCCCATGTCCACGTACTTCGCATACAGCTTCGGCACGATGCTCGCCGGTTCGACGTTCTTGGAAATCATCTTCTCCTGGAACGGCATGGGGAGGATGGCCCTTGACTCCATCACAGGCTCCGACATCAACGCGGCAGCCGGCACCACCTTCTTCGCGGCCATGCTCGTTCTGATCTCCTCCACGCTGTCAGAAGTGCTCTACGCCGCACTCGACCCCCGAGTGAGGTCATGATGAACGACAAGACCGCGCACAACGCAGACCCCTCCATCAATGCAGCACCCACCGCAGACATTGAACGCCCCGCGGGCAATATCGGCGAAGACGCACTGAAAACAGTTGCCGAAGCGCAGCCGGTGTCCCGGTCCCGTCTGATCTTCCGTCGGCTGTTCTCCTCCCCGCGCTTCTGGATCGGCGGTTCGATACTTGCGTTCATGGTCCTGTTCGCCCTGTTCGGCAACGTGATCAACATCTACGGGCCGAACGACCAGGACGCCTTCAACCTCAACAAGGGGCCTTCGGCCGAACACTGGTTCGGAACCGACACCGACGGCTACGACATCTACGCACAGGTTGTCATCGGTCTGCGCAAGTCGATCATCATCGGGCTTGCCGCCGGCATCATCGGCACCCTCATCGCCGCCGTCATGGGCTCACTCGCCGGGTATCTGGGCGGCAAGGTCGAAATGGCCATCAACTGGCTCATCAACTTCATGCTGGTGCTGCCTTCGTTCTTCGTCCTGCTGCTGTTCGCCCCGGCGCTGAAGGGCTTGTCGTGGGTGGCAATCATCATCATCGTGGCGCTGTTCGCGTGGATGGTGACCGCGCAGGTCGTCAAAGCGCAGACCAAGTCGCTGCGCAACGCAGAATTCGTCCAGGCTGCCCGCTACATGGGCCTGGGAACACCTACGATTCTGGTCCGCCACATCATTCCGAACATTTCGTCACTGCTCATCGTCGATGCGACCCTTGGCGTGGTCGGCGCTGTGTTGGCTGAAACATCGCTGTCGTTCTTCGGCCTCGGCGTGCAGTCACCGGACATCTCAATCGGCACTCTGCTCTCAGCTGGAACTTCCGGTGCGGTCACCCGCCCCTGGGTGTTCCTCTTCCCCGCCGCCGCTCTTGTACTGCTGCTGACAGCGGTGTCCGTTGTTGCCGACGCGCTGCGCGATGCCATCGACCCCACATCAGGAGTGAACCGTGGCTGACACCGAACTGCCCACACAGACCACCACCTCGGGCAATACCGCTGACGAGGCTCCCGTTCTCGAAGTCGAAAACCTGTCCGTCACCTTCCCGCAGCGGAAATCGGCTCCCGTTGAGGCCGTCCGCGGAGTCAGCTACTCCGTGAAGAAAGGCGAATTCCTCGCGATTGTGGGCGAATCCGGTTCCGGAAAGTCGGTGTCGTCGACCGCGGTCATGGGGCTGCTGCCGTCGACCGCGCAGATCAGCGGCGACATCCGCTACAAGGGCGAGTCTCTCATCGGCAAAACCGACCACCAGATGTCACAGCTGCGCGGATCGAGCATCGCCATGGTCTTCCAGGACCCGCTGTCAGCACTCAACCCGGTGCACCCGGTGGGCAAGCAGATCGTGGAAGCGCTCATCATCCACAATCCCAAACTCTCCAAGGACGATGCGTGGGAGCGCGCGGTCGAACTGCTGCGGGTGGTCGGCATTCCCGACCCGGAAAACCGGGCCAATGCCTTTCCCCACGAATACTCCGGCGGTATGCGCCAGCGAGCGATGATCGCAATTGCGATTGCCAACGACCCCGACCTCATCATCGCCGACGAACCCACAACGGCCCTCGACGTGACGATTCAGGCCCAGATCATGGAGCTGCTGCGCAAGGCCCAGGAACTCACGGGTGCGGCCATCGTCCTCATCACCCACGACCTCGGGGTCGTCGCCGGCTACGCCGACAAGGTGGCCGTCATGTACGCCGGGAAGCTCATTGAGACCGGCAGCATTGACGACATCTTCTACCGGCCCCGCATGCCCTACACCATCGGCCTGCTGCGCTCTGTGCCCAACGTCGTCACCGCCGGCAAAGAGCGCCTTGTCCCCCTTGAGGGCAGGCCGCCGCAGCTGAACGCTCTGCCGAAGGGCTGCCCGTTTGCGCAGCGCTGCCCCATTGCCGTGGAGGCCTGCCTTGAAACCGAACCGCACCTCGAAGAGGTCCACGGCGAGGTGCCGGCTGAGCAGGCCGTGGTCGATTCCGAAGGGCACTTCGCCGCCTGCATCCGGGCTGACGAAATCGAATCCGGTGCGCTTGAAGCCCACGAAATCTTCCCGCGGCCCGAACCAGTGGAAATCGTCGATCGCTCCGGTTCGGAGAAAGTCCTCGAGGTGACTGACCTCGTGAAGCACTTCCCGCTGACAAAGGGCGCTGTGTTCCGCCGACGCGTGGGCACCGTACGGGCCGTCGACGGAATCTCCTTCGAGCTGCACACCGGGCAAACACTCGGCCTGGTCGGCGAATCCGGCTGCGGCAAATCGACCGCCGTCACGCAGGTGATGGAAATGAAGAAGCCCCAATCGGGCACCATCACCATCAACGGCATCAACATCGAAAGCGCAAGCACCCAGCAGCGCCGGGAGATGCGCAAGGACGTGCAGATCGTCTTCCAGAACCCCTCGGCCGCTCTCGATCCGCGCCTGCCGGTGCTCGACATCGTCGGCGAACCGCTGACGGCTCACGGCGTGGCAAAAGGCGATCGCGAAAAGCGCGTCGGCGACATGCTGGAGCTGGTCGGGCTCGACCGAAGCATGGCATCGCGCTACCCGCACGAATTCTCCGGCGGGCAGAAGCAGCGCATCGGCATTGCACGAGCGCTCATCACCGACCCGAAGGTGCTCATACTCGACGAACCGGTTTCGGCTCTCGACGTGTCGATTCAGGCCGGTGTCATCAATCTGCTGGAAGACCTGCGCGACCGCCTGGGGCTGTCCTATGTCTTCGTGGCCCACGACCTCGCCGTCATCCGCCAGATTTCCGACATCATCGCCGTTATGTACTTGGGCCGCATCATCGAATACGGACCCGTGGGCGAAGTCTATGAAAACCCCAAGCACCCCTACACGCGTGCGCTCATTTCGTCAGTGCCCGTCCCAGACCCGAAGATCGAATCGCAGCGCTCCCAGGTGCTTCTGGAAGGCGATCTTCCTGCCCCCACGCAGGAATTCACGGGGTGCGCATTCGCAGCGCGCTGCCCCCTATACAAACTGCTCGACGCCGACGCCCAGGCTCAGTGTCGAGAGGTCAGCCCCGGACTGAACAAGGTCGGGCAATCGGCAGCCGCGTGCCACCACACGGACAACAGCGGACTGTTGGAGAAAAACCACCCTGCGGTCTGAACGACCCCCGGAGAAAGGAAAGACCATGGCAATCAAGAAAACGCGCCTGAGCGCGTTAGTCGCCGCAGCGGCGGCAGCAGCGATGGTGCTGTCGGCCTGCCAAAGCGGCGAAAGCGGCTCATCCGGCGGCGGTGACGGCGGTGACCAGCCTGAACTGCCGAATGTCGACATGACAAAAGCAGCGGCCGATGAAGTCAAAGACGGCGGCGACCTGACCCTCCCCCTGACGGAATGGCCTGGCAGCTTCAACTACAGCCACGCTGACGGCACCCTCACCGACGTCAAAGATATGTACGGGCCAAGCGTCAGTACTGGCCTCAAATATGACGCTGACGGCAAGGCTGAAGCCGACCCGAACTACATCGAATCGATGGAGCTCACCGGTGACGACCCGACGACAGTCAAGCTGAAGTACAACAAGGACGCTGTTTGGGAAGACGGCAAGCCGATCGACGGTGAAGACCTCAAGGCATTCTGGGAAGCCAACAACGGCAAGGACAAGGACTACCAGGTCAGTTCCACTCAGGGTTGGGAGAGCATCAAGTCCGTCGAGATCGGCTCAGACAAAAAGGAAGTCACCATCACCTACGACGGTGTGTTCGGTGACTGGCAGAACTACGTGTTCCCGCTGCTGCCGAAAGAAGTTTCGTCTGACGCCAAGAAGTTCAACGAGGACTTCAAAGACGAATTCGTGCCGTCTTCGGGCCCGTTCAAGGCAGTCAAACTCAACAAGAGCGCCAAGACCGTCACCATGGAGCAGAACGACAAGTGGTGGGGCGACAAGCCGAAGCTGGACAAGATCACCTTCCGCGTGGTCTCACAGCCCCAGCAGGGTCAGGCCTTTGCGAACAAGGAAATCGACCTCGTGGACATCGGCACCGACGGCGATGCCTACGAAACCGCTAAGAACCGCGGCGACGCCAAGATCTACAAGTCGACCGGTCTGATGTACACGCACCTGACCATGAACGCCACCCGTCCTGGCCTGAAGGATGAGAAGGTCCGCGAGGCAATCGGCTTGGCGGTCAACCGCGACGTCATCGGCCAGGCTGCTGTCGGCCCGGTTGAAGCTCCGGTCATCAACGTCAACAACTACACGTTCATGCCCGGTCAGGACGGCTACCAGGACAACACCGACGGCTGGGCACAGCACAAGCCCGAAGACGCCGAAAAGATTCTGCAGGACGCCGGCTACGAAAAGAACGGCGACGGAGTCTACGAAAAGGACGGCGAGAAGCTCGAGTTCTCCGTCGTCGTACCCGCCGACACCGAATCGAACGAAAAGCGCGCCAAGCAGGTCATGAACGACCTCAACAAGATCGGCATGAAGGTCAAGCTGGACACCGTGCCGTCAGACAAGTACTTCACCGACTACGTGACCCCGAAGAACTTCGACATGGTGACGTTCTCCTGGCAGGGCACCGAGTTCCCGATCACCACGACCGCGAACCTGTTCTACCCGGCTGAATCGCAGCAGAACTACTTCGGCATTTCCAACGAAGACATCGGCAAGGCCGTCAAGGCTTCCCAGAACGAAGCTGACCCGGACAAGCGCCTCGAACTCGCCAACGAAATGGACAAGCAGTTCTGGGCTGAGAAGGTCATGATCCCCTTCTACGCCACCCCGACCGTCCACGGTGTTTCCGAAGATATCGTGAACCTCGGTGCCACGCAGTTCGAAAGCAAGGACTGGACCATCATCGGCCACAAGAAGTGATCAGCTGAAACGCTGACGCCGAGGCGTTGATGCAGTCGCATTGGCGCTGAAGCTCAGGCAGTCGCGGGCAGCGGGGCTCGGGTGCATGCCCGGGCCCCGCTTCTGTGTGTCCCTGCGCCGGGTTGACGGTGGCTGGGTTGGCGCGCCTGGTGGGTGCCGCATTCACACGCCAGACTCACGCGCTAATGCAGAGTCACGCTTTAATGCGGCGCATTTGCGCGTGAGAACGCATTACGCCGCAAGTCTGCAACGAAAGTTGGGCTTACAGTACCTGGGCGACGACCGCGCTCACGGCGGCCAGCCCCGCGCATACAGCCCACGGCGCCCACAGGCAGCGCACCCGCACGCCGCCGGAGTCTTCCGGGGAAGCACCAACCCCATGCGAGGCGCCGTTCCCCTGCCCTCCAGGCGCACCAACCGCGCCATCGCCACTGCGAGCTTCAGCCGCACCGCCTCGGGCGTCGGCGGCTCGGCTGCGGATGAGAGTCGATGCGTCGTGCGCGGCATCCGGGCCGGCAAACCTGCGGTTGCGCTCCGGCCCCGCCCATGCTGAATAGGTGCGTTCATCCGTCGTCACTGTCACCACGGACCGAACCTGAACATCGCGAACCGCCGCGTAGGGCACGGTGATTTCCCGAATCGGCCCGCGCAGCACCAAGTGGTCATCCCGCAGGCGCAGGCACGGCTTGTAGATAAACGCCCATGCGGCTGTACACACGGCAAGCAGCGCCGAACCGGCAATGAGCCATAGGGCAGGTGTGCCCCGAAGAAGAGCATCGATCATGAAAATGCTCGCGACGGCAATGACCACTGCAGCCGTGAAGACGCTGAGCTTCGAGCGATAGACGCCGTCGCCCACAAGACCAGCCCTGCCAGGCATAACAGTCACCTTCCCACGCCAGTCGGCACCTCGACACCAAAAATCAACACCCTATTCTGCCCCGGCACCCGAGCCAGGCAGAATCACGCGCTAATGCAACTTCACGCTTTAATGCGCTGCAGCAGCGCGCAAAGGCGCATTAAAGCGCAAATCCGCGCCTCGCCAACTGGCAACCCCGCCAACTGGCAACCCCGCCAACCGGACGCACCAGCCACCCGGCACCAACCGAAAGCCAGCTGCCACCCAACACCCATCAGCATTCAACGACGTTGACGGCGAGACCTCCCATGGCGGTTTCTTTGTACTTGTCCATCATGTCTTCGCCGGTGGCTTTCATGGTGGCGATGACCTCATCGAGGGACACGCGGTGGGTCCCGTCGCCCCACATGGCCATTTTTGCGGCGTTGATTGCCTTGCCGGATGCTATGGCGTTTCGCTCAATGCAGGGAATCTGCACGAGCCCGTTGATCGGATCGCAGGTGAGTCCCAGGTTGTGCTCCATGGCGATTTCGGCGGCGTTCTCCACTTGCATGACCCCTCCGCCGAGAACTGCGGCAAGACCTGCCGCAGCCATTGAGGAAGCTGACCCCACCTCGCCCTGGCAGCCGACTTCGGCACCGGAAATCGAGGCGCGTTCCTTGTACAGAACACCGATTGCCCCTGCGGTCAGCATAAACCGAACGACGGCCTCATCCCGGCTCATGGGTGTTTCGGATGTGATGCCGCCGTGCCGGGCTCCGCCTTCGACACCGCGCACGTAGTTGAGCGCGTAGAACATGACCGCCGGAATGATGCCCGCAGCTCCGTTGGTCGGCGCGGTGACCACTCGCCCCGCACTGGCGTTCTCTTCGTTGACGGCAAGTGCTACGAGGTTGACCCATTCCTGGTAGTACTCCGGCCTGCGTTCGGGGTCTTCCTGCAGCAACCGCTGGTACCACTTGTGGGCGCGCCGGTGCACATTGAGGCCGCCGGGCAGAATGCCGTCGCGGGCCACCGAGTTCTTTTCGCACTCCTCCATGACGGAGTAGATGTGCAGCAGTCCCGCCCGGATTTCGTCTTCGCTGCGGTGGGCTTTTTCGTTTTCCAGCATCACCTGCCACACTTCGAGCCCGGATGCGCGGCACTGTTCCAGCAGCTGCGCTCCCGAGGTGAACGGATAGGGGGCTTCTGCCCTTTCCTCTTCCGCTTCCTGTTGAAGGCCGCCGTCGAGTTCGGACTGGCTGACGACGAACCCACCGCCGACGGAGTAGTAGGTTTCTTCGGCAATGACACCGCCGTCGGCGTCTTCTGCTTTGATTGTCAGCGCGTTGGTGTGGTGGTCGAGTACGGTCAGCGGACGTTTGACCATGTCCTTTTCACTGAATTCAATGTCCCACTTGTCGCCGAAGCGCAGCACGCCGGTCTGTTCGATCCGCTCGGTGCGTTCGCCGAAGTCCTCCGGCTGAATCTTTTCGGGTTCGCAGCCTTCGAGGCCTGCCAGGATCGCGTCGAATGTCCGGTGGCCGGCTCCCGTAGCTGCGAGCGATCCGAACACGTCAACTGCAAGCGATGCGGGCTGACGGTCGCCGACCAGCTGCACAAAGCGCGCGGCTGCCCGCATGGGCCCGACTGTGTGGGATGACGATGGGCCGACGCCCACTTTGAACAGATCAAAAACGCTGACGGTCATGTTTCCTCCCGTGTGCGACGCTGCACGACCAAGGTGGTGACGAGCTGGGGATGCCCGAGGTGGGGCGAGGGGGGACGGGGATGCGAGCCCGGACCGGGAGGGGGTCCGGTCCGGGCGGCCGGGTGTGCGCATCAGACGTGGTTTGCTTCTCCGTAGGCGGCGGCGTCCATGATGTCGCCGACTTCGGTGACGGAGACTTCGATGAGCCATCCCTCACCGTAGGGGTCGGAGTTCAGCAGCGACGGGTTGTCGTCGACGTCAGCGTTGACGGCGGTCACTTCGCCTGAAACGGGACAGTAGAGGTCGGAAACCGATTTGGTGGATTCGACTTCTCCGCAGACTTCGCCAGCGGTCACGGTGTCGCCGACCTCGGGAAGGTCTGCGAAGACGACTTCGCCGAGTGCGTCAGCGGCTACTGCGGTGATGCCGATGCGGACGGTGTTTCCGACGATGTCATCGCCTGTGGCGTTGATCCATTCGTGTTCTGCCGAGTACGAAAAGTTCTCTGGCAGCGGGGGCAGTTCAGCCATTGTGGGTTCCTTTCATTCAGAAGGTCTGGGGGTTGGGAGCCAGCCTGGATTCCGACGGTTCGTCATTCTGGTGTCAGCGGGCAGCCAACGGCGTCAGGGGCGCGCCGAACGGGCGTCAGTGGGCACCGCTGCTGTAGAAGGGCGTTTCGACGACGGTGAAGTCATAGGACTTTCCGCGGATGTCGACGGTCACGGCGGTGCCGGGTTCGGCGTGTGCCGTGTCGATGTAGGCCAGGGCGATGGGGTGGCCCAGGGTGGGTGACGGCTGGCCGGAGGTGATGACCCCGACTTCCGCTCCGTCAGCGAAAACGCCCGCTCCTGCGCGTGCGGCCCGGCGGCCCTCGGAGGACAGTCCGACGAGTTTGCGCGGCGTGCCTTCGGCCTGGTCGGCGTCGCCGAGCTTCTGCAGTGTTTCGCGGCCGTAGAAGTCGCCCTTGTTCTTGAGCGCTCCGCGGACCATACCGCCGAAGCCCGCGTCAAACGGCGTGGTTTCGCGCGTCAGTTCGTTGCCGTAGAGCGGCATGCCCGCCTCCAGCCGCAGGGAATCGCGCGAAGCCAGTCCGCACGGCAGCGCGGCACCGTCGAATTCGGCTTCGTTGATGCTCATCAGCCGGTTCCACAGGGCGGCGGCATCGGCGTTTTTGACATACAGTTCAAAGCCGTCTTCGCCGGTGTAGCCGGTGCGCGCCAAGAGGACCTCAACGCCGTCGACTGCGATATTCGTCCACGCGTAGTATTCGAGGTCTTTGATCCTGGTGCAGTCTTCGCGGTCAACGCACTCGGTGCTGCCGCACACGGCGGCCAGCAGAATGTCCTCCGACTTGGGACCCTGTACGGCGATGAGCGCAGTGTCATCGGATTCGTTGCGCACTTCGAAGTCCGCAGCTGCTCCGGCGGCTTTGGCCTTGTCGGCGCGGTCTTCGAGTGCGGCAACGACGGCCGGGGTGTTCCCGGCGTTGGGCACTATGAGGAATTCGCCGTCGCCCAGGCGGTAGGTGATGACGTCATCGAGGATGCCACCGGCCTCGTCGATGATGACGCCGTATTTGGCTTTGCCGTTCTTCATGATGGAGTAGCGCGACAGGAGCGCGTAGTCCATGAAGGCGGCGGCGTCCGCACCGGTGATGCGGACCTCGCCCATGTGGGACAGGTCGAAGATGCCCGCGAATTCGCGGACGGCACGGTGTTCGGCGAGTTCGGAGCCGTATTTCAGCGGCATGTCCCAGCCGCCGAAATCGGTGAAGTTCGCGCCGAGTTCGGCGTTGATCTGGTGCAGGGGCGTCTGCTTGGTCATGGGGTCTCCTCTGTCAGGCTTCGGCGTCGGCCGATTCGATGTCGAAGGCTTCTGGCGGCGGGCATTCGCAGACCAGGTTGCGGTCGCCGTAGGCGCCGTCGATGCGGCGCACCGGCGGGAAGTACTTGGTCAGTTCGAGGCCGGGCACGGGGAACACCGCGGTCTTGCGCGAGTATTTCTGGTCCCAGTCGTCCATGACGCAGGTTGCGGTGTGCGGCGCGTTCTTCAGCGGCGATTCTTCGTAGGTGTATTCGCTGCCGATTGCGCGGATTTCTTCGCGGATGGTCTTCATCGCCTGGATGAAGCGGTCGAGTTCGCCCTTGTCTTCCGATTCGGTCGGTTCGACCATGAGGGTGCCGGCGACCGGGAAGGCCAGGGTTGGGGCGTGGAAGCCGAAGTCGATGAGCCGCTTGGCTACGTCTTCTGCGGTTACCCCGGTTTCGGCGGTGATGGCGCGCAGGTCGAGGATGCACTCGTGTGCAACGAGGCCGTTTTCACCGGTGTAGAGGGTCGGGAAGTCTTCGTGGAGTGCCTTTGCGATGTAGTTGGCTCCCAGCAGTGCCGAGTAGGTGGCTTCGCGCAGACCGTCTGGGCCCATCATCTTCAGATAGGCGTACGAGATCGGCAGGACGCCGGCGGAACCGTACTTGGCCTGGGAGATCGGCAGCGAGGTGTAGTCCTCTGCCCCGCTGACGGCACGGCTGTCGCTGGAATCACCGGGCATGAAGGGGCGCAGGTGTTCGCGGGCAGCGACCGGGCCCACGCCGGGGCCGCCGCCGCCGTGGGGGATGGTGAAGGTCTTGTGCAGGTTGAGGTGGCTGACGTCGCCGCCGAAGTGGCCGGGTTTGGCCACGCCGACGAGCGCGTTCATGTTCGCACCGTCGATGTACACCTGGCCGCCTGCGTCGTGGATGGACGAGCACACGCGGCGCACATCGGATTCGTACACGCCGTGGGTCGACGGGTAGGTGATCATGATGCCCGAAAGCACATCGCGGTACTTCTCGATTTTGGCGTCGAGGTCGTCAAGGTCGATCGAACCGTCTTCTGCGGACTTCACAACGACCACTTTGAGACCTGCGAGGATGGCCGATGCGGCGTTGGTTCCGTGAGCGGAGCTGGGCACCAGCATGACGGTGCGCTCGGGCTGGCCCTTGGACACGTGGTAGCCGCGGATGGCCAGCAGGCCTGCCAGTTCGCCCTGTGAACCGGCGTTGGGCTGAATCGACACGACATCGTAGCCGGTGACTTCGGCCAGCAGCTCTTCGATGTTGTCGATCAGCTCACGCCAGCCGGCGGTCTGGTCTTCTGGTGCCAGCGGGTGGATCGATGCGAAGCCCGGCCAGGTGATGGCTTCCATTTCGGTTGCCGCGTTGAGCTTCATGGTGCACGAGCCCAGCGGAATCATGGTGCGGTCCAGCGCGAGGTCGCGGTCGGCCAGGGTGCGCAGGTAGCGCATCATGAGGGTTTCGGAACCGTAGGTGTTGAACACCGGGTGGGTGAGGTACTGGGTGTCGCGCTGCAGGGCCTGCGGCACGCGGGGTGCGGGGACACCTGCTGGGCCGAAGGTGCCGGTGCCTGCGGCTTCGAATTCTTCCGCGTCGATGCGGCCGGTCGCTCCGAGAGCTTCCAGCAGCGTGTTGGCGTCAGCGACCGTGTGCGGTTCGCCGAAGCTCACACCCACGTGGGTGTCGTCGATCCGCAGAATGTTGATGCCTGCCTCGCAGGCGGCGGCAACTGCGGCGTCAGCGTCGGGCACGCGCACCAACACGGTGTCGAAGAAGTTCTCGGACACGGACTGGGAATCGCCGTCGAGTCTGTCTGCGAACGCTGTGGCCAGGCGATGTATGCGGCTGGCGATCTTCGCCAGGCCGACGGGGCCGTGGTACACGGCGTACATGGAGGCGACATTGGCCAGCAGCGCCTGTGCGGTGCAGATGTTCGATGTGGCCTTTTCGCGGCGGATGTGCTGTTCGCGGGTCTGCAGGGCCAGACGGTAGGCGGGTTTTCCGTCGGCGTCCTTGGACACACCCACCAGGCGGCCGGGAATCTGCCGCTTGAGCTTTTCGGTCACCGCCATGAAGCCCGCGTGGGGACCGCCGAAGAACAGCGGAACGCCGAAGCGCTGCGCTGAGCCGACGGCAATGTCCGCACCCTGCTGGGCCGGGGTGCGCAGCAGGGTCAGAGCAAGGAGGTCACACGCGAAGGTGACCATGGCAGACCGCTCCTTGGCGCCTCGTACGGCGTCGGTGAAGTCGCGCACGGCCCCCGTGGTGCCCGGCTGTGCGCAGACGATGCCGAACACATCTTCGCCGACCAGCCCCTGGGACAGGTCGGCGATCTGCACCTGGAAGTCCATGGCCTTGGCGCGAGCGCGGACGATCGCAATGGTCTGCGGGTGCAGTTCGGAGTCCAGAACCACCGCTGAGCCCTTTTTGTTGGCCCGGCGCATGAGCAGAACAGCTTCTGCGACCGCGGTGGCCTCATCCAGAAGCGAGGCATTGGCGATGTCCAGGCCGGTGAGGTCCTGGACCATCTGCTGGAAGTTGAGCAGGCCCTCCAGGCGGCCCTGCGAGATCTCCGGCTGGTAGGGCGTGTAGGCGGTGTACCAGGCGGGGTTTTCGACCAGGTTGCGGCGGATGACGGTCGGGGTGATCGTGTCGTAGTAGCCGCGGCCGATCATCTGCGTTTTCTGCACGTTCTTCGCGGCGAGTTCGCGCAGGTGGGCGAGCATGTCGACTTCCGACAGCGCCGCCGGTGTCTGCACGCCGTCGTCCTGGATGTTCTCCGGTACGGCGGCACGGGCCAGAGTTTCAAGCGAATCGAAGCCGACCGCTTCGAGCATCGCGGCGGTTTCGTGGGCACGCGGGCCGATGTGGCGGTCGGCAAAGGGGCGCGCGGAATCACCGGTGAAAGCGGTGACGTGGGACAGAGCGGCAGTGGCGGCTTCCGGGGTGGCGGTGCGGTTCTCGAAAGTCACGGGCGTTCCTTGGGTTGGAGTCTTGCTGGCCAGCTGGCTCAGCTGCGGTCTCCTCCCCGCTCTGTTGCCGTGCGGTCGGCGGCGAAGCGCGTTCCGGCAACGGTTTCAGAGTCGCCTCCGCTCTTCAGTACTGGGCCTGAGAGTTTCCCGGGGAGGGGATTGCACCTACGGCGCCGACGCGATGGCTTCGCGCGGGCTCTCCCGAAGAGCGTGATGACGGCAGTTTGTGTGACCCATGATACTTAATCTGTGCGGTTGAGTCAGCCTCGCGCGTGTGGTCTTCCACAGCCCACCAGAGTGGCGTCAGCGGCTGAACCGCACCTGCCCGCCGACGATCGTGGTCTCCACCTGAGTGTCGCGGATGGCCTCAGCCTGTTCGAACAGGGCGTCCTCATCGGGGTAGGCAGTCGCAAAGGGCAGTGCGCCGTCGGCTCCTTCGCGCGCCAGCGGGTCAGTGTCGACGGCGATGAAATCGGCCTCCATGCCCGGAGCAATGCGACCGGACACGCTTTCTCTGCCGGCGGCATAGGCAGCACCAGAGGTGTGAGCGGCGATTGCGCGGTAGGCGCTCATCCGCCGCTGGGGCTGGTAGGTGCTCGACCGGTCGCCGCTGATGTCCGCCCTGGTCATTGCCGCGTACACGGCAGCCCACGGAGTACTCGGCTCCACCGGGGCGTCGGATCCGAAGGCGAGCGCAACACCGGCGTCTTCCAGTTGCGTCCAGGCGTAGCCGGCGAGTGCCGCGTCCAGCGGAATCTGCGCCAGCAGGTGCAGGTCGGAAATGCAGTGCCGCGGCTGCATCGAGGCGATGACGCCGAGGGCGGCAAAGCGCTGAATGTCACCGGGCTGGATGAACTGCGAATGTTCGATGCGACGCCGCAGGGCACGACCCAAGCGCTTTTCTGCGGCACGGTGTTCAGCATCTGTTCGCGCGTAGGCGCTGAGCACCTGGTGGACGGCCTGGTCGCCGATGGCGTGGACGATCGGCACAATGCCTGCCCGATACACCTCGACCATGGCCTGAGTCAGGGCGTCTTCCGAAATCACCTCGGCGCCGTAGTTGGGAGCCCCTTCGCCTTCGACCCGTGGGAAGGGCGAGGACATGTGGCAGGTGTGGGACCCGAGTGCTCCGTCGGCGAATAGCTTGAGCCCGCCGTGGTGGAACCAGGCGTCGCCCCCACCGGTGATCCAGCCGGAGGACTGTGCCCAGTCGAGCTCCCGCGGGCGGAGGTATTTGACCACCCGGATGTTCTGTTCGCCGCGCGCACCGAGTTCCTGCCAGGCCAGCCGCGACAGTTCGCCTTCGATTTCGTGCAGGCCCGTGAGCCCTTCGGAAAGCCACTTACGCTGCTGGATTTTCAGGGCGTCGGCAGCCGCCGAGGCGGAAGGGTCCGGGATTACGGCTTTGATGAGGTCCGCAGCACCTTCGCGGATGATGCCGGTGAGCCGCCCTCCGGGTTCGCGCACGAATTCACCGTCGTGCGGGTCGGGGGTGTGTGGGCCGACTCCCGCTTCTGCGAGGGCGCGTCCGTTGACCCACAGGGTGTGGTAGTCGATCGACCACAGGGCAACGGGGTTGTGCGGGGCGGCTTTTTCGAGGAAAGCGCGGTCTGGCTGTGCGTCGAGACCCCATTTGGTGAAGTCCCAGCCGGCGCCGATGACCCATTCGCCGTCGGGCACCTGCCCCGCATAGTCGGCCAGTGCGGCCATTGCCTGGTCAAGTGTTTCGGTGCCGAAAAGGCTAAGCTCTTCTGCCCCGAGTGCCTGTGACAGTCCGTGGATGTGGGCGTCGACGAAGCCGGGCACTGCGACGGTCCCGCCGAGGTCGACGGTTTCAGCGCCGACAGCGTGGGCACGCAGCTCAGGCGCCTCCCCCACAGCGACAATCTTTTCGTCCTCGACGAGGACAGCTGATGCTTGCGGCAGGGAGCGGTCGAAGGTGAGGAAACGGGCACCGAGAAACAGGCGACGGCGTGATGACATAGCCGCAAGTCTAGAGCCCACGGCGGTACGACAGGGGCCAGGGCATTAGGTTAGGCTTTCCTTTCGGAAATACTTCGCCTATGCTGTTCTCGGGCCCGTTAGGTAAGCCTCGCCTAACTTTCACTCTTCCGACACGGACATGAAAGAAACATCATGAAGACTGCACGACGCTTCGCCGCACTCATCGGTGCGAGCACCCTCGCACTGACCCTTGCTGCATGCGGCTCCGGCACCGCTGAGAACAGCCAATCCGGCAGCGCTGAAACCGTCAGCATCGAAACGAACGACGGCACCGTCGAGGTTCCGAAGAACCCAAAGAAGGTTGTTGCTCTGGACAACCGCTCTTTCCAGACGCTTGAAGACTGGGGCGTCAAGCCCGTTGCAGCTCCCCGCAAGATCGTTCCGAAGTCGCTGGAGCTGCGCGAAGACGAATCGGTTGTCGACCTGGGCAACCACCGCGAACCCGACCTCGAAGCGATCGTGGCCGCTGAACCTGACGTGATCATCACCGGTCAGCGCTTCACTCAGCACGAAGACAAGATCAAGGAGCTCGCCGGGGACACCCCGATCGTCGATCTCGAACCGCGCGACGGCAAGCCCCTGGACGAAGAGTTCAAGCGCCAGACCACTGCCCTGGGCGAAGTCTTCGGCAAAGAAAAAGAGGCTGACGAACTCGTCAAGAAGTTCGAGGACGCCGAAAAGGCAGCTAAGGACAGCTACAACAAGGACCAGACCGTCATGGGGCTCATCTCCACCGGCGGCAACCTCAACTACTCCGCTCCTTCCCAGGGCCGCGGCGCCGGCCCGCTGTTCGACATGGTCGGCCTGAAGCCCGCCCTTGACGTTCCGGAAGCCTCGGAAGACCACGAGGGCGATGACGTCAGCGTTGAAGCGATCGCCAAGTCCAACCCTGACTGGATCATCGTCATGGACCGTGATGCCGCCATCACCATGAAGGACGGCGAAAAATACCACCCGGCAAAGGACGTCGTTTCGAACTCCGCTGCTCTGAAGAACGTGACCGCCATCAAGGAAGGCCACGTGCTATACATGCCGGAGGACACCTACGTCAACGAATCTATCCAGACCTACACCGAGGCTCTTGAAAACCTCGCGGAGGAATTCAACAAGCAGTGACCCGTCCTGCCCTGCTCACGTGGCGATTCGGCGCCGCAGTCGCTGTGACTGCGGCGCTGGTCGTTGCATCCCTGTTCGTCGGCGTCTTCGACATCTTCGGCGAGGGCGGTGCCGAAATGTTCAGCATCACACGCGTTCCCCGCACCCTGGCCCTCGTGCTCTCCGGTGCGGCAATGGCCATGTGCGGACTCGTCATGCAGCTCATGACCCAGAACCGCTTTGTCGAGCCGACAACCACCGGCACCACCGAATGGGCGGGGCTGGGCCTTCTGCTGACGATGATCATCGCCCCCGATTCGGGCCTGCTGGTCCACATGGCCGGGGCAATCGTCATGAGCTTCATCGGCACACTCATCTTCTTTGCCTTCCTGCGCCAGGTGACGCTGCGCTCATCCGTGATCGTGCCGATCGTCGGACTCATGCTCGGCGCTGTCGTCGGTGCAGTCTCCACCTACATAGCCTTGGCCACCGACATGCTGCAAAGCCTCGGAATCTGGTTTGCCGGATCCTTCACCTCGGTGCTCAAAGGCCAGTACGAACCGCTGTGGGTCGTCGTTGCGATAGCCATTGCCATCTTCATCGCCGCTGACCGCTTCACCGTTGTCGGGCTGGGCGAAAGCGTGGCCGTCAACGTCGGCATCAACTACAACCGGGTCATTCTGCTGGGCACCGGCCTGGTCGCCCTGGCCACCGGTGTTGTCACCGTCGTCGTCGGCAATCTGCCTTTCCTCGGCCTGGTGGTCCCGAATATCGTGTCTATGTTCCGCGGTGACGACCTGCGCTCAAACCTGCCGTGGGTGGCCCTCATGGGCATTGCCGCGGTGACTGTGTCAGACCTCATCGGGCGGATTGTCATCGCCCCGTTTGAGATCCCGGTCAGCCTGATTCTGGGTGTTGTCGGCTCAGTCGTGTTCGTTGCCCTCCTGCTGAGGAAGAAGTCTCGTGCCTGATACTCCCCGCTCCCTGCCGCCGCGGGTTTCGGCCAATGAGCGCCTTCCCGCCGGCCACCCCATCCTGTTTGAGGAGTGCCTGGTCGCCGACTCGATGCGGGCGGCCCCCGAACGCTTCTCCGGTGCTCTTCCCACAAAGGCCAAGAAGCGCCGCTACTGGATCATGATGGGCGTCCTGGGTCTGCTTGCCCTAGCGGTTACGGCCGCCACGCTGGCCTGGAAGAGCCCTGTGCCCATCAGTCACCCGGGTTTTTGGGCCATCTCACAGCTGCGGGCCTCCACCCTGCTGGTCATCGCCGTCGTCGCATTTGCACAGGCCACCGCGACTATTGCCTTCCAGACTGTGACGAACAACCGAATCCTCACCCCGTCGATCATGGGCTTTGAATCCCTGTACCGGCTTGTGCAGACCGCGGCGGTGTTCTTCCTCGGCGCCGGCGGCACAGCCGCACTGACCGGCACCGTGCCGTTCTTGGTCCAGGCGGCCGTCATGACCGGTGCGGCGGGTCTGCTCTACGGGTGGCTGCTCGGCGGATTCGGCCGGGGGCGCGATGTTTCCGGACACGACCTGCAGATCACCCTGCTCATCGGTCTTGTCCTCGGCGGCGGGCTGGGCGCCCTGTCCACTTTCATGCAGCGGCTGCTGACCCCGAGCGAATTCGATGTTCTCACCGCCCGCCTGATCGGCTCGATCGCCAACGCCGATGTGCGCTACCTGCCGATCGCCATACCGCTTGTGTTGGCAGCCGGCGGCGGACTGTGGGCCATGGGCCGCAGGCTCAACCTCATGGGGCTGGGCCGTGAGACGGCCGTGAACCTGGGACTGAACCACAAACGGCTCCTGATCGGCTCGCTGCTGCTGATCGCTGTGCTCATGGCAGTTTCCACCGCACTGGTCGGGCCGATGACCTTCTTCGGCTTCCTCACCGCGATGATCACCTACCAGCTGGCAGACACCTTCGATCACCGTCTGCTGTTCCCCATGGGCGTGCTCGTCGGCTATGTGATTCTGGCCGGTTCGCACTTTGTGCTCAAGAACCTGTTCTACGCCGAAGGCAGCGTGGGGATCATCATGGAGATTGTCGGCGGCACGTTCTTCCTCGTCTACATTCTCCGAAAGGGGCGCCTGTGATCAACCTGTCCGACGTCGCGCGGAAGTACGCTGACGACGTCTGCATCGGTCCGGTCAACCTGGAGATCCCGGCGCACGGCATTACAGCGCTGGTGGGCCCCAACGGGGCGGGCAAGTCGACTCTGCTGACGATGATCGGCCGGCTCATGGCCATGGACTCCGGACACATTACAGTTGCCGGCCATGATGTGACGACCACCAAAAGCGACGAACTGGCGAAGATCGTGTCGATCCTTCGGCAGGAGAACCACTTCGTGACCCGGCTGACGGTGCGCCAGCTGGTGGGCTTCGGCCGTTTTCCCCACTCCAAGGGCCGTCTTACCTCAAAAGACGAAACCGCGATCAGCGAAGCGATTGACTTCTTGGGGCTGAGCCGCTTTGAGGGCCGCTACCTCGATGAGCTTTCCGGCGGCCAGCGCCAGCGGGCCTATGTGGCCATGGTCCTGGCGCAGGAAACCGACTACGTCCTGTTGGACGAACCGCTGAACAACCTCGACATGCAGCACTCGGTGATCATGATGCGCCACCTGCGCCGCGTGGCCAATGAACTGGGCCGCACGGTCGTGATCGTGCTGCACGACATCAACTTCGCCGCCGCCTACGCCGACAGCATCTGCGCTGTCAAAGAAGGTCAGGTGGTCGAGTTCGGCCCGCCGGAGGACATTATGCGCAGCGAGGTCCTCACCCGCGTGTTCAACACTCCCGTCCAGGTGGTTGACGGGCCGCGCGGACCGCTGGCCGTGTACTACTGACCCGACTGCGCGCAGGCCATTTCGGCGTTCACTCGCTTCAAGCGCTCAGGCGTGGCGCCGCAGAAACTCCATGCGTTCGGCTGTGTCTGCGACTATGACCGGCTCGCTGCGGTCGGTGGGCAGCTGCACGTGCAGGCCGGCTTCGCGGGCGATGACCGCTCCCCCGGCCCAGTCGTAGATGCCCAGGCCGCGCTCAAAATAGGCGTTGACTTTCCCTTCCGCCGCCAGGCACAGGTCGATTGCGGCTGAGCCCATGCGCCGCACATCGTCGAACTCCTGCAGCACCGGGCTGAGTCTGCTGACCTGTTCAGCGCGCCTCTGTGGGGCGTAGCCGAATCCGGTCGCGGCAACCGCTCCCGGCAGTCCCGCCGGGGTTCCGCTGATCCGGTCCGCCGAGGCGCCTGTTGCCAGTTCTGCAGCCTCCGGCAGTCCTGTGCGCACCCACGCGCCGGCACCGGCGCGGGCGTACCAGACAGTGTCCAGCACCGGCGCTGCGACGAGGCCGATCTCCCACCGGCCGTGTGCCGGATGACAGTCGTCGGGGCGGCGGGCGCCGAGGGAAATGCAGTAGGCGGGCAGTCCGCGGACAAAGTTGACGGTCCCGTCAATCGGGTCGACGTGCCACTCCAGTGGTTCGATTTCACGTAGACGCGCCGCGAACTGCGGGTCTTCTGCCAGGGTGGGAAGCACGAGACCGGACAGCACAGCGGAACCGTCTTCCACCTCGTGAGCCTCAAGAAGTTCCGCGGATTCTTCGCCGACGATCGTGTCCTCGGGGCGGAACCGCGCAAAGTAGCCGCGTACGAGCCCTTCGATTTCAGCATCGGCTTCCGTGACGAGATTGTTGGGGTTGTCTTTGGCTTCAACGTGTGCGCGGGACAGCTTCGAAGCCCACAGACTCATGCGCGACCACCCGAGAAACGCGGCGTCCCGGGCGAGCGCCAACAGCGGATCGATCATGCGCTCCACGTTACAGTGGTCCTATGACAGTCATCATCGGCTATCTCCCCTCGCCGGAAGGTCAGGCTGCTCTCGATGCGGGCTTTGCCGAGGCGAAGGCACGCGGCACTCGCGCACTCGTGGTGAACTCTCCCCGGCTGGGGGCGGCCAGCGAAGTCACAACCCTCAACGCTTCCGAAACCGCCGCACTGGAAGAACAAGCCCGCAGGGCAGGTGTTGATGCTGAGGTTCTGCAGCCGGAACACGAAGACAATCTGGTGGAAACGCTCAACCGGTGCGCCGGGGAGCACGGGGCCAGCATGATCGTCATCGGTCTGCGCAAGCGCAGCGCCATCGGCAAATTCATCCTGGGCTCCCAGGCTCAGCGCATTCTGCTGGAATCCGACGTTCCCGTGCTCACCGCAACACCGTAGTGTCAACTAAGTGCTCGGCGATTGCCAAGGACGAAGTCGCACCGGGTGAGGGAGCATTGCGGACGAGAGTCGCCTCCCCGATCCTTTCGATCACAAAGTCATCGACGAGGTTCCCGCTGCGATCCATTGCCTGAGCGCGGATGCCTCGGGTGATCGGGGTCGATTCAGCACCGCGAAGGCTCGGCACATACTGTTCTGCGCCCGCCAGGAATCTGCGGCGGGAGATCACACCGCCGAACTCACGGACGGCCGCCTTGACGTTTCGGCTGGCAAACCGCCAGAAGCCCGGGTCCGAAGCCACTGCGAAGCTGTCGGAGATTCCAATGTGCCGACCACTGTAGTTTTCGCGTCCGAACGAGAGAAATGCGTTCGGACCCACCAGCATCTCACCGTCGACCCGCTTAGTCAGGTGAACTCCGAGAAACGGGTACGCGGGATCGGGCACAGGGTAGACCAGCCCGTTGAGAACGGTTCTGTACTCCGGGGACAGCCGGGAGTACTGGCCGAAGAACGGCACGATCTTGGGGTGTTCAGCACCGCCTGCCAGCTTGGCGACCCTGTCGGACTGCAGGCCAGCGCACACGACCACGTGATCGAAGGTCAAACGCAGGGTTTCTTCACCGCGGCGCGCGCCGACCGCACAGCCGCCGCCGCGGTTGGCGATGTCCGTCACCTCTGCGCCGAAGATCAGCTGACCCCCGGCATGCTCTACATCAGAAAGAAGCTCTCGTGTCACCGCGCCGTAGTCGATGATGGCCGTCTGCGGTGAGCGCAGCGCCGAACGGCCGACCGCGTTGGGCTCCGCATCCCGAATTCCGTCGGGTCCGATCATCTCGACGCCTGGAACCCCGTTTGCGACGGCCTTTTCATAGATGGCACCGAGACGAGCCTCTTCGGCCTCATTCAATGCGACGACCAGTTTGCCGCACTCTTCGTACGGCAGACCGCGGTCGAGAGCGTACTCGCGCATGAGGCTCACACCCCGCCGACACAGGCGCGCTTTCAGGCTGCCGGGCTCGTAGTACAGCCCCGCGTGCACCACACCGGAATTGTGGCCCGTCTGGTGCTGCGCCGCGCGGGGCTCCTTATCGAGCACCGTGACCGAAGCGCCCGGGAAGCGCTTGGTCAGTTCCCGCGCGACTGCAGCCCCGATGATTCCCGCACCGATCACTCCGAAGTTCTGCTTGAGCATCGTCGGCTTCCCCTCTGAAGCTCTTCTCAGATATTGCGGATGCTCAGCCGCTGCTTCTTCGCGGCCACCACCAGCTGAACGGCAAAGCCTGCGGCCAGAACCCCAAAGGCGACGAAGTCGCTTATCGAGCCGGGCACAATGAGCAGGATTGCGCCTGCGGCAAGAACGATCCGCAGCGCAAGCGGAACGGGGGCCATGAACATTCCCTCCGCGGCAACCGCGAGCACCAAAACGCCGATGGCAGCGGTGACGGTGATCCACACGGCTTCCGGAATCGGCACGTTCTGCCACAGCAGGCCGGGGTTGTACACGAAGATAAACGGGACGATGTAGCCCGCCACTGCCAATTTCATGGCCGCAAAGCCGGTCTTCATCGGATCGCCCCCGGCCAAGCCCGCTCCGGCAAAGGCCGCCAGCGCCACCGGCGGTGTGATGTTGGCAAAGAGGCCGAAGTAGAACACGAACAGGTGCGCAACCAGCGGTTCGACGCCAAGCTCGCCCAGCGCCGGAGCCGCCATGGTCGCGGTGATGATGTAGGCCGGAATAGACGGAAGTCCCATGCCGAGGATGATGCAGGCAAGAGCCGTCATGATGAGCGTGGGAAGCAGAAGGCCTCCGCCGATGGCGACAATCGCTCCGGCGAGTTTGACGCCCAGCCCCGTCAGCGTTGCGATGCCGACGATGATCCCGACGCACGCACATGCAACAGCAACCGAGACAGCGGTGATCGCCCCGTCGCGGAGAGATTCGAGAATGTCCTTGACTGACATCCGCGTGGTCTTGCGCAGCTGAGCCACGATGATGGTGACGATGACCGTTGTGACAGCGGAGAAGAGAATCGTGCGGCCCGAAAAGAACAGCATGAACAGCAGATATGCCAGCGGAATCAGCAGGTGACCGCGCTCCTTCAGCACACTCAGAACAGCCGGGATGTTGTCTTTTGAGATTCCCTTCAGCCCGTCGCGCGTGGCGCGCAGGTGCACCTGGGCGATGATGCCCAGGTAGTACAGCAGCGCGGGCATGATCGCGACCAGCGCAATCTGCTGATACGGGATGCCCAGAGTCTCAGCCATGATGAACGCCGCCGCTCCCATAATCGGGGGAAGAAGCTGACCACCCACTGAAGCGGAGGCTTCAACCGCCCCGGCGAAGTTGGGTCGGTAGCCGATGCGCTTCATGAGCGGAATCGTAAAAGCACCCGTGGTCACAACATTGGCAATCGCCGAACCGTTGATTGACCCGAGGAAGCCAGAGGCGATCACCGACACTTTGGCCGGACCGCCGCGAGTCTGGCCGGCTACGGCCATGGCGAGGTTGTTGAAGAACTCTCCCATGCCGGACTTGGCAAGCACTGCGCCGAAGAGAATGAACAGGAATATATAGGTGGACGAAACGCCGATCGCCGTGGAGAAGACGCCTTCGTTCGTCGAGAGCATGAAGTTGAGAATGCGGTCGAGATCGTAGCCGCGGTGCTTAAATGCCCCCGGCATCATCCGACCGTAGATGCCGTACACGATGAACAGCACGGCCAGGATGGGCAGCGCCCACCCCGTGAGACGGCGGGCGGCTTCCAAGACCACGAACACCAAAAGCGCGCCGAATACCACGTCAATCGTGTCGAAGCGCCCACCAGCGGAGACGATCTGGCTGTACTGCTGCGCAATATAGACCGCGATTGAGGCTGATATGGCAACCAGAATCCAGTCGTACCAGGGAACGGTTGCTTTGCCCTGTTTGCGCGTTGGGCGGTAGAGGGCAAAGCACAGCACGAGGATGGCTGAGACGTGGATGGCGCGGTGCACCAGCTGCGGCGGGCCGGAGAACAGCGCGATGTACATGTGGTAGAGCGACAGGAGCACTCCGACTATGAGAACCGGGGTCTTCAGCCACGTGTCCTGATACGGCCGGGTGCGCGACTCCCGGTCCAGGTCTTCCAACAGCTCTTGGGCGTCTTCGCTGAGTTCGTCTGTGCTGCTGAAGCCATCAGACGTCGATTTCGGTGATGCAGTCGAATTCATGAAATCTCCAAATGTGAAGGGCGATGAACGCCGAACGCGAACTGCCCCGTAAGGACGTGACGTTCAGAGAACACGCAGGGTGATCGAAGCGCGATGGGGAAGATCTGTGGTCTCGATGAAGTCCGAAGACCACTCACTGCCCCGCTGTCGACGAATTGTCACTGTGTGTGCAACATCGTGGGAATGTATCCAGTTGAGAGATTGGTACGGCCGGTCATAGCCGCACATGTGCAGCGAGCTTCCAGACCGGTACACCCGGGGTGCGTTCGACGGGGTTCCCGCCCCCATTGTCCGAAGCTCTATGCAGTCCAAGCGGAGTTCACGTCCATACACCGCGTAGTGCTCCACCCAGGGGTTGTGATCCACCGAGTGGATCCATCGGAGTGTGATCCTGTCGCCGTCGCCGATCGGCGCACGGTAGAAAGTCTGCTTCTCGGGCCGGACAGAGCTGACTACGAGGCGCCGGTCGGGGACATCGGCGGCGAGCACCAGTGCTGCCGCCGGGCCGAGCCCCGCGCCCAGCAGCGCGCGGCGCGTCAGCGATCGCGCGCTGCTGGGCAGCGGATTACGGCCTGCCATGCGGGTTCTACAGAAGTCCCTTTTCTTCAAAGTACTTCTTAGCCCCGGGGTGCAGCTCGGCAACCTTGACGTCAGCCGCTTTGTCGATGTCGATGTCCGCAACCGAGCTGTGCGACTTCTCGAGCTTGTCCAGGTTGTCGTAGAAGACCTTTGTCATCTCATAGCCCGCCTCTTCTGTGAGGTCGGGGCTGGCTATCAGAAGGTTCGGAATGGTCAGGGTCTTGGCGTCCTCGGCAGACTTGTACGTATCAGCCGGAACAGTGGCTTCGCCGAGGTAGTCATACTCATCGAGCAGAGTCTTCGCACCCTCACCATCCAGGGGAAGCACAACCACCTTTTCGGTTGTCGCAAGGTCGCTGACGGCTGAGTTCGGGATGCCCGAAGTGAAGAAAGCGGCGTCAAGCTGGCCGTTCTTCATGGCGTCAATGGCATCTGCGTAGGACAGGTAGTCGACGTTGAAGTCGTCATAGGTGTACCCGTAGGCCTTGACAACAGCGCGCGCATTGAGCTCTACACCGGAGTTCGCGTCGCCGACTGAGATTTTCTTGCCCTTGAGGTCGTCAAAGGTCTTGATCCCGGACTTTTCTGTTGTGACCACCTGGATGTACTGGTCATACAGCGCACCGATGGCCTGAATATTGTCTGCGGATTTGTCTTCGAAGGGACCCTCGCCCTTGATTGCCTGGTCGACTGCGTCAGCCTGCGTGAACGCGATTTCGGCGTTGCCGTCGTGGACCAGCGTGACGTTTTCGACCGAAGCGCCAGTGGCCTGGACCGTTGCATCAGAACCCAGTGAGTCTTTGAGCAGGTTCGCATATCCAGCGCCCACCTGATAGTAGACACCAGAAGAACCGCCGGTCGCGATCGTGACTATATCTGTGCCTTTGTCTCCACCGCCGCCAGCGCAGCCAGAAGCGACCAGGGCTATTGAGGCGACTGCTGCAACAACAGCCGTAGAGCGCAAACGTTTGAGCATGATGTTCCTTTGTCTCCGTTGACACCAACTTGGCTTTCACACAGAACTCACGAGTGCCGGAACGCATCAACCCTGACAGTTCCGTCAACCAATCAGCCGCTTAGCTGAATGAACACTGAAAACCGTGCACCTGTACTTTATCGTCCTCAAGCCACGGGTCAACTCGAGCTGCGGCACGGATGTCCGCTCTGTCAACGGTCGCGGCTACCATGAACTTATGGTCCAAGCCCAGTCGCCCGTGCGGATTTTTCTCGACGTCGACGGCGTCCTCAACTCCTATCCCGTGCCGGAGCCTCGGTTCAGGCGGGAAAAGCGCAAAGCTGTGCGCGCTTGGAACTATGAACTTCACTACCGGCCGCACATCGTGCAGCTCATGGAGCGCTTTGTGCGGCGCCGTCACGCCCAGCTGGTCTGGCTGTCCACGTGGTCGCACCTGTGCACGGAAGAGATTGAACCGAAGCTCGGCTTCACCGGCTGCTACGCGGTCGAGCCCATGCCGGACTCGTCATTCAACTACTACGCGGACGATCCGCACACGTGGTGGAAGGCCAAAGCGGTCGAAAGGTTTCTGCGCGAGCACCCGGACGAACGGGCCATCTGGATTGACGACGACCTGGTCCAGCCTGCCACCCTGGAGCACTTCGCAATGCTCTTCGGCGAGCGCCTGCTCATGATCGCCCCCGAATACAGCAAGGGGCTGACCGAGGCGCACTTCAAGCAGATGCGCCGGTTCACCCCACCCGCCCCCAGAACTCCGCACCGGACAACGCCGGCGGAGATCGCCACCTCGGAAATGTCAGCTGACCGTGCCGGACCCAGCGGTTCGGCAGGTCCCAGCGGCCCGGCGGCTGTCCCACCCACCGAGACCCGCCCTGACCCCACCGGACCGGAACAGAACAACCCGTACTCGCTGACACCTCGACCCAGAAAGCTGCGGCTATGACCACCATCGGCGTCTTCGATTCCGGACTGGGACTGACGGCGTTTGCCCACGCCATCCACCGGGCAGCCCCGCAGGCGGACCTCGTGCTTGCCATGGACCCGGACTTCGCCCCCTACGGCAGACTCTCCGGTGCCGATGTCACCAAGCGGGCGCTGTTCTCAGCCCGCACCCTGGCCCAGCACAGCCCCGATGCGATCGTCGTGGCCTGCAACACCGCCTCGGTCAATGCGCTGCCCGCTCTGCGCAAAGAGTTCAGCATTCCGATCATCGGCACCGTGCCCGCCATCAAACCCGCAGCTGAAACCGGACGGCCCTTCGCCGTGTGGGCCACTCCGGCCACAACGAACAGCGACTACCAGAATGAGCTGATCGGGAAGTTTGCCGCCGGTCTCGACGTTCACCAGACAGCGGCCTTCGGACTGGCGCAGGCCATTGACGCAGCTGACCCCGTGAGCATTCGCGCGGCAGTCGCCCAAGCAATGGCCGACACCCCCGAAGGCATCACCGACATAGTGCTGGGCTGCACCCACTACGGACTAGTGGCCGACGTCATTCGCGCCGCCAGACCGGGTATCGGGCAGCTGTACGATTCGCACGGCGCCGTTGCCCAGCAGACACTGCACCGGCTGGGGCTGAACCCCAGTTCGGAAGCACAGCCCACCGGGCGGCTGCTGCAGGTGTACCTGTCGGGACGACCGGGGAAGCTCCCGGCCGCAGTCAGCGCCTACCCAGCCGGCCAGGCGCTTTTGGACATAGCTGTATGAGGAAGGGATCTACCGTGGCAGTCCGACCGATCAACCTCTTCTTAGTCCTGCAGGGTGTCTTTGCGCTCATCGCTTCGATTCTGCTGATTGTGTGGCCCGGCCACAGCGCGGTGGTGTTCTCCTACCTGGTCGGCACGTGGCTCTTGGTTGATGCCGTTCTTGCCCTTGTCGCCTCGGTGCGCCGCAAATCAGGCCTGGCCCTGGGTCACGCGCTGCTGTCAGGTCTGCTGGGCATTCTCATTCTGGCCGCACCCACTGCACTCCTGGGATTCCTCGTTGTGGTGATGAGCGTTGTCGCCGTTCTGTTCGGCACGGGCGTCATTCTCGTGTCTGTTCTCATGCGCAGCCTGGGCGTTCGGTCGTGGTGGCTGGGCCTGGTGCTCGGCATTGCCGCTGTGATCGCCGGGTTTGTCATGCCGATTTTCCCGGCAGACACCATCACCGTCGGCATGTACCTGGCTGCTTTCCTGCTGGGCGTCTACGGTGTCTTCAGCTTGATGCTGGCCCGCCGGATCACCACCACCTTCCGCGCTTTCCGCACGCAGGACGGGCGGGCTGGGGGCTGGAACGGCCGAGGCGAAGGCCCCCAGGTGATCGAAGGCGAGATCGTCGACGACGACTGACGGGCCTTCCTCACCACCAGCGGTCGGTTTCGACTTCAAGGAGTTCCAGCAGCTCGCCGGCGAAGGACTGGGTGCCCACGGCCAGCACATCGCAGCCGTCGGTTCGGGCGTCGTGTGCTGCTTTCTGAGTTGTCGTGCCTGCCTGTGAGCGGGTGTAGTTGAGGTATTCGCGGCCTGCGCCGACGAATGTCACCGGCAGTCCGTCGAGTTCAGCTATGCAGCCTTCGACGTCTTTGACATCGGGAAATGCTGCCAGCACGCGAAAGCCCGGGCGCAGAATGCGCTCGGCCCGGCCGCGGATGTCGGCAACACCCTCCGGGCTGATTGACGTATCAATGCACCACTGTGCCCCATCCACGGCGTGCAGGGACGCTCGGCCCGGCAGAATCAGCTTGTCGGCGAGCTCCCGGGCATTCGGCAGGGCTTGGTGCGGTCTGTCCGGGAAGCTGACGGCCAACAGGCTGCGGGCGGTTTCAGCACCAACGCGGATATTGCGCTCAAGCGTCGCCCCCGTTTCAATCGGCACCGTATTTGGCGGCAGGCGGGTCTGCGCTTGGGGCGGCTGCGGAGAGAAAGCAACAACCCGCTCAGTGGCTTCGTCGATGACTCCCAGCAGATCAGCTGCAACCGCATCGAGCGAACCGCCCAGAACATCCAGGTGCTCGCTGAAGATCTGCGTGACGCCGACGGCCGGGTACGAGAACAGCGAAACATCGTCACTGAGACCGCCCAGGCCCTCTTCGACAACCAGGACATCCACCTCGGCATCCAATAGCCAACGCAGGCCGACAAGAGTGAACATGCCCGAAGGCGGAAGATAGCCCGCATGCGGTGCGGGCAGGCAGTCAAGCGCACGGGCGGCCCGCCGAGAAACAGCCTCGTAGTCACTCTGAGAAGCAGCGGCGCCGTCGACGCGGATCCGTTCGCGATTATGCCGCAGGGGCGGGCTCGTGATGGTTCCCACGCGCAGGCCTGCAGCGTGCAGGGTCGCCGTTGCTGCCGCCACCGCTGTGCCCTTGCCCTTGGATCCGACGATAAGGCAGGCAGGGACTGGAAGATCCCGCGTGAGCCCCAAATGCTGCTGAAGCAGAGCTGAACGTGCGCGGGACCGGCTGATCGTCCGCACCCGCCCGGTTTCGCGACGCCGCGCGTTGTTCCATTCGCGGAAGAAGGGTTCGTCCGCCGGGTCGTGTCGGAGGGTCACGGATCAACCCTAACCGTCAGCTCAGGCGGTCGGAAAGCCTCTTGGCAGTAAGCTTGACGGCCTTGGAAGCGCGCAGTTCGCTGTCGTTATCCCATTGCTCGGCAGGCAGGACAACCGACAGCGCTGCAACCAGCGAACCGGACCTGGGCTGCACAGCAGCGCTGATGATCCACGTGTTGTCGTTTTTGCTGCGTTCGACCGCGTAGCCGCGCAGGCGAACCGCTCGGATTTCTTCGAATACTCGCTCGACCATGCTGTCGTCAACGAGTTCAGCAACCGCGTCCCTGGGCAGGCACGACAAGATCGCCCGGCCCGGAGCTGATGTTTCCACCGGCTGCATGTCGCCGGCCCAGTCTGAGCAGACGGGTGCGCCGGTGCCGCGGTCAACCGCGAGGATCTGAGCTTTTCTGCCGCGAAGCATGGACAGGTGAACACAGCCGTCCATAGCGTCAGCAAGCGCGCGAATAGCCGGAGCTGCCGCGTTGACCAGCGGCATTGACCGCAGATACGCAGCCCCGAAACCCGATGAAGCGGGCCCGGGAAGATAGCCGATCTTGCGTTTGATGACAACGTTGAGTTCTTCGAGAACCGTGAGGATGTCGTAGACCGTCGACCGCGGGATCTCAAGTTCGCGGGACAGCTGCCCGGCACTCATGGGCTCGCTGCTGACGGATATAGCGCGCAGCATAGAAACTGCTCGCCGAAGAGCAGGGACATCCGCCATTCGTGCTCCTTTCTGCACGTGCGCCTGCTGTGGCGTTGACGGTAACAGCGAACCGAAGATGATTATTTCGATTCTCAGCCTACCGAGAAATAGGGACACGAAGCCCTGAGCGCGATTACGTGAGATGCATCTGCGCGCTTCGTGAACCAACAGACGTTTTGGGGAAATTAACCTTTACTGTTTTCGTATATTAATACATTAGCTTTCAATCAAAACACAGGGGCGCTCTCACTGGCCCGATCGTCCGGGCTACTGGAATCCGCTCATCGCAGACGTGCTGAAACCCCCTCAGCAGCCTCGATCGCCAGTGCGCTGACCTCCCTTTCACGATCCGCCACGATGCCTTCTGGCGACACCGAAACGCCGAACGCTGCAATCGGCCGCCCGGCGGCATCGACTATGGGCGCGGCAACCGTCAAGACGGCATTGCCCATTGAAGGGTGCTCAAGCGCGCAGCCGCGAGATCGAACCTCCGCCAGTTCTGCATTGAATTCCCGCAACGACGGCAGCTCCTGCCCGGCGCTTTGGGCAAAGACGGGCTCTGAGGAATAGATCACCGCAACTTCCCGCCACTCCAGCCGCGACAGAATCGCCCGGCCCGCTGCGGTGAGATAGGCGGGCTTGCGGGCTTCACACTGCGCCCCGGTGCCGGGCAGCCACGTCGCAGTTTCCCTCAGCAGGCAGTGCGCTTCTCCACCGCGCAGAACGGATACGCACACTGAACCGCCAGCTGCTTCGGCAGCTTCAGCTGCAGCGGGCTGGACGATTCGCCGCAGAGAATCGTGACGCGAATGGGCCGCATCGAGCTCGCCCACACCTGAACCGAGGAGATAGCCGTTCTCAGACCTGCGCACCATGTCGAACTCTTCAAGAACCGAAAGCAGGTCGTACAGACTGGAGCGGGGAATGCTCAGGGTTCGGGCGAGAGCGCCGGCACTGACCGGCAGCAGCGAGGACCCCAGGTGCCGGAGAATCCCAATAGACCGCCTGAGTGCGGGAACTTCTGCCACGTCATTCCTCCTTGAAGACCGAGCGCAGAGCTCGCCCAGCGGAACCTATTCGGCACACCACTGGACGAGAGCTGCGAACTCGGTCGACAACGATGTTGACGCTTGCAGCGGGTGGCCGACACAGCCGCGCGCTCCGCGTGATGGCAGTGCGCACATGTGCATGCTGGGCGGTGACAATGTCTGTTCGGCAGACTACCGCAACCTGTGGCCGCGATTCAGCGCAACCGCCTGGACCCGCACGCTTCGGCCTGGAGCCCGGTCAGGCCTTCACTGCCTCAAGCTCGATCAGAATGTCGACACGGTTGCCCACCAGAAGGTCGCCGCCGGGCATGGCGGCGTCAAATGCGATCCCAAAGTCGCGGCGATCAACCTTTGCGCTTGCGTCAAAACCGGCGATCGTCTGTCCGTAGGGATCTTCGGCGGCGCCGTTAAAGCTTGCGGCGAACTCGACGCTCTTTGTCACACCGCGTATCGTGAGGTCGCCGACGAGGGTGAACTCACCGTCAGCCCCGAGCACAGCCGAAGTTGAAGCGAATGTCAGCCGAGGGTGCTCCTCGGCCAGGAAGAAGTCCGCCTGCTGCAGGTGCGCGTCACGGTCAGCATTGCCCGTATCAACGGACGCGGTATCAGCGTGGGCGCTGACAGACAGTTCTTCCAGGGACTCCCCCACCGTGAAGCTGCCGCCGATCACATCGAAGGAACCGCGCACGCGTGAAACCCCCGCGTGACGGACCCGAAAAGCGAACTCTGAGTGGCTGGGGTCGATATTCCAAGTGCCTGCGGTCAGGCCTGCCGGCAGTGCGGCCATGATGAAACTCCTAAGCTAAGTGAACTTTCAAGGAAAACACTAACAGCGCTTTATTGAAGTTTCAACCTTAGTGCGGCTCTTCTGCTTAGCGAGCGAATCGACACGCCCCAATTGGCCAACATGCCGGTGGGCCGGATTCACCCTCTGGGCCTGAAACACAACGAGGGGACTCCGACAGTTGTCGGAGTCCCCTCGTGGGTGCTCGCCGCAGCGCTAGACGCCGCGATCAGAGTTCAAGAACGTGAAGTTCGCAGTCTGCTGGATCAGGGCTTGCCTGCAGCAGCCTTGAGCTTCGAACCAGCCGAAAGCTTCACCGAGTAGCCGGCGGGAATCTGAATTTCCTCGCCGGTCTGCGGGTTGCGGCCCTTGCGAGCAGCACGCTCGGTGCGCTCAACGGACAGCCAGCCCGGGATTGTGAGCTTTTCGCCGTTGCTGACAACATCTGCGAAGGCATCGAAGACACCGTCGAGAACGTCAGAGACCTGCTTCTGCGTCAGGCCGGACTTGTCTGCAACTTCTGCGACAAGCTCGCTGCGGTTCTTAGCCATAAAAGCGTCCTCCTCTAGGACTCAGGTTTCGGTATAACCGAGACGAACAGGAAAAACCTTACCAGCTCGACTTGGTAACGCCAGGAAGTTCGCCCTTGTGGGCCATTTCCCGGAAGCGAACGCGTGAAACACCGAACTTGCGGAGGTAGCCGCGCGGGCGCCCGTCAACCTGGTCGCGGTTGCGCAGACGGACCGGCGAAGCGTCGCGGGGCAGCTTCTGCAGACCCAGGCGTGCTTCTTCGCGCTGCTCGTCTGTGGAGTCAGGGTGAACCAGCTGACGCTTGAGTTCGGCACGGCGCTCTGCGTAGCGCTCGACGATGACCTGGCGCTGCTTTTCGCGTGCGATCTTAGACTTCTTAGCCATTGACTATCAGCGCTCCTCGCGGAATTCGACATGCTTGCGGACCACGGGGTCGTACTTCTTCATGACGATGCGGTCGGGGGTGTTGCGGCGGTTCTTCTTGGTCACGTAGGTGTAACCGGTTCCTGCCGTTGACTTCAGCTTGATGATCGGGCGTACGTCCTGTGCTTTTGCCATCAGAGCTTCACTCCCTTGGCGATGAGCTCGTTGACCACAGCGTCAATGCCGCGGGCGTCAATGACCTTGATGCCGCGGGTCGAAACCGTCAGCGTGACCTTGCGGCGCAGCGACGGCACGTAGTAGCGCTTCTTCTGAATGTTGATGTCGAACCGACGACGGGTGCGGCGGTTCGAGTGGGAGACGTTGTTCCCAAAACCAGGGGTGGCCCCGGTTACCTGGCAGACTGCTGCCATGACTCTCCTCCAGTTGACTTCTGCCGGCGGCGCTGTCCTCGCGCCGTGTGCGTGAGGGCCGCCGAGACATCTTCACAGTTCCACCGGGCACGTTCCCATGTCGACAGTCGCGTCGACGTGAACACAGCGGTGGTTATGCTCTTTGCCCGGTGCAGGGCGTGTGCGAAACCTGCGGGGTGGATAGTCCCGTGTTCCGACGATGTCTCACCAGCGTGTGTCAGGCCTGTGAGAGAAGGGCCTGTGCTCAGCATCGCTGTGTGAGCGCGTTGAGGCGCAATTCGGCCACAACAGTCAATCATTCTAAGCCGCTGCGCGCCGATGCGCCAAATCGGACTGGCTCTCCGGCGCAGCCCGCGGCGCATCGGCGCTGCCGCTTAGGCCAGCATGATCGCGGGGTCTTCGAGCGCTCGGCCCACGTCAGCCAAGAACTTCGAGATGATCTCCCCGTCTACCAGCCTGTGGTCGGCGGACACTGCCAGCGTTGTGATGTCGCGCGGCACGATCTCACCGTCGACAACCCACGGGCGCTGGCGCACTTGGCCGAAGGCGAGGATGGCGGCTTCGCCGGAGTTGATGATGGGGGTTCCGGCGTCTACGCCGAACACTCCGACGTTGGTGATCGTGATGGTTCCACCGGTCTGCGCGGCCGGGGTGGTGCGGCCTTCGCGGGCGGTGAGTGCCAGTTCGCGGATTTCTCCTGCAAGCTGGCCCAGGCCCATCGTGTGAGCACCCTTGATGTTCGGCACGACGAGGCCGCGCGGTGTTGCCGCGGCGATGCCGAGGTTGACGTAGTGCTTGACCACGATTTCATCGCCTTCCAGCGAACTGTTGATCCGCGGATTGCGAGCTACCGCCCAGGTCACGGCCTTGGCAACGACGGCCAGGGGTGACAGCTTGACGTCGCCGAGCAGACCGGACGCCTTGAAGCGCGACACCAGTTCCATGGTTGCGGTGACGTCGACGTCGAGGAATTCGGTGACGTGCGGTGCGGTGAACGCCGAATCGACCATTGCCTGCGCCATGAACTTGGTGACGCCCTTGAACGGGATGCGCTCTTCTGCACCCGGGCCGCCAGCTGCCGAGGTGCCTGTCGCCACGGCGGCCGTCTGGGCGGGCGCGGAGCTCGCCTGACCGTTCTCCATGTAGTTCATGAGGTCGGCGCGGGTGACGACGCCGCCTTCGCCGGTCGTGGGGACATCGGCCAGGTTGATGCCGTTGTCTTTTGCTAGTTTGCGCACCGGCGGCTTGGCCAGAGCGCGCCCGGCTGTCTCTGGCAGTTCCGGTGCGGGCTGCACAGCCGGATCCGCCGCAGCCGCACGGGCTTCCGGTGCCGGGGCTGCATGCTGGTCCTGCGGCTTTTGTCCCTTGCGGGGGCGGCGGCGCTTGGACTGCGCGGTGGTTCCATAGCCCACGAGGTTCGGGCCGGTGCCTTCGTCGGCCGCAGTGTCCTCCGCAGCGCCACCGGCTGCGGGAGCGTCACCGGAGGCCGTGCAGTCGCCTTCGAACTCGAGGATCGGGGTGCCGACTTCGACGGTCTGGCCTTCTTCAACCAGCAGTTTGGCGATCACACCGGCGTGCGGACTGGGCAGTTCGACGAGTGATTTTGCGGTTTCTATTTCAACGAGGATCTGGTTGACCGTCACGGTGTCGCCTTCGGCGACCTTCCACGAGATGATGTCAGCTTCGGTCAGCCCCTCGCCCGGGTCGGGCAGGAGAAATGTGTCTGTCATTGGGTTCCTTAGAAGTCCATGGCCCGGTCGACGGCATCGAGAATGCGGTCGAGGTCAGGCAGGTAGTGCTGTTCGAGCTTCGAACCGGGGTACGGGGCGTGCGGAGCGCCGACCCGCAGCACGGGCGCTTCCAGGTGGTAGAAGCAGCGTTCGCTGATCCGTGCGGCGATCTCCGATCCCAAGCCCAGGAACACGGGGGCTTCGTGGGCAACAACAAGGCGGCCCGTCTTCTTCACGGACTCTTCGATGGCCGGGAAGTCGATGGGGTTGAGACCGCGCAGATCAATGACCTCGAGGTCAACGCCTTCTTCCGCCGCTGCCGCTGCCGCGTCGAGTGCCTGCGGTATGAGCGGGCCGTAGGCCACGAGCGTGCAGTCCCGTCCGGGCCGGACGACTTCAGCGCTGTACGCGGTGGTGGCGGGATTGCCGAGGTCGACGTCGCCGCGCAGCCAGTACTGGCGCTTGGGCTCAAAGTAGATGACCGGGTCGGGGCTTTTAATGGCCTCCTGGAT
Organism: Brevibacterium sp. Marseille-P9724; assembly: GCF_902500275.1. NCBI lineage: Bacteria > Bacillati > Actinomycetota > Actinomycetes > Micrococcales > Brevibacteriaceae > Brevibacterium > Brevibacterium sp. Marseille-P9724. Next base: position 59,284 of record NZ_LR722992.1, read on the forward strand.
CATCCAGTAGGCGTCGTGTGCGTTCGACGGCGCCATGATCTTAAGCCCCGCATGGTGGGCGAAGACGGTTTCCGGGCTCTCCGAGTGGTGTTCGGGCGAGCCGATGCCGCCGCCGTAGGGGATGCGGATGACCACCGGCACATTGAGTTTGCCGCGGGTGCGCGCGTGCAGCTTTGCCAGCTGGGTCACAATCTGGTCGTAGGCCGGGAAGACAAAGGCGTCGAACTGGATTTCGACAACCGGGCGATAGCCGCGGATGGCCATGCCGATTGCGGTGCCGACAATGCCGGATTCCGCCAGCGGGGCGTCGATGACGCGCTGCTCGCCGAAGTCCTTCTGGAGTCCTTCCGTCACGCGGAAGACGCCGCCGAGCTTGCCGATGTCCTCACCGATGAGAACAACCTTGGGGTCTTCGTCCATTGCCTTGCGAAGCCCCGCGGTGATGCCCTTGGACAGGGGCATCTTCTGAACCGAGTCGAGTGCGGATGCCGCGGTCACAGTGCGCCCTCCTCTGCGAAGGAGTCGAGGTATTCCAGGTACTCACGCCGTTCGGCTTCGATGAGGGGGTGCTCTTCGACGAACACGGAATCGAAGATCTCAGACGGCGCCGGCGGATCCATGGCCATGCAGGCCCCGCGAATCCGGGCGGCAAGCGCGTCGGCTTCTTCGTCGATCGAGTCGAAGAATTCCTGGTCGGCGTAGTCTTCGCGGTGCAGGAAGCGGCGAACCCGGTCGATGGGGTCCTTTTCGAGCCACGATTCCGTCAGCGCGTCCGAACGGTACTTGGTGGGGTCATCAGCGGTGGTGTGTGCACCCATGCGGTAGGTGAACGCTTCGATCAGCATGGGGCCCAGGCCCGCGCGAATCGAATCGGCGCTTGCCTTGGCCACGGAGTACATGGCCAGCACGTCATTGCCGTCGACGCGCACACCGGGAACGCCGAAGCCGGTTCCGCGCTTGAACAGCGGTGCTGCCATCTGTGCGGAGTTCGGTTCGGAAATGGCGAACTGGTTGTTCTGGATGAAGAACAGGACGGGCGCGTGGAAAACCGCCGCGAAGTTGAGGCCTTCGGAGACGTCGCCCTGGCTGGTTGCGCCATCGCCCATGCATGCAACCGAGATCGTGTCGCGTTCGAGGTCGCCGGTGGCGACGTCGCCGTCGAACTTCACGCCCATGGCGTAGCCGGTGGCGTGCAGTACCTGCGAGCCGATGACGATCGTGTAGGTGTGGAAGCGGTTTTCCTGGGGGTCCCAGCCGCCGTGGTGCTGTCCGCGGAACATGCCCAGCAGCGTTTCGGGTTCAACTCCGCGGCACCACGCCAGGCCGTGTTCACGGTAGGTGGGGAACACGAAGTCCTGTTTGCGCAGTGCGCGGCCCAGTCCGATCTGCGCTGCCTCCTGGCCTTTCAGCGGGGCCCACAGCCCCAGCTGACCCTGGCGCTGCAGGGCGTTGCCTTCTGCGTCCACTCGACGGATGAGCACCATGTCGCGGTAGAAATCGCGCATGTCCTCGCCTGTGAGATCTGCGGCGTAGGAATCGTACTCCCCGGAGCGAACGCGCTTGCCTTCCGGCGAAAGCATCTGAATCATCGGACGATCTGAATCTTGAGCAGCACTGGTGTTGCCTGCGAGATTCGAGGTCATTGCGTCTCCTCTAATCGTGGCCGAATGGGCTTGTGGCCTCTTTGCCATACCAACCGAGCGCTCGGCTGTTTGCCTGCACGTCGGCGACGTGTTTCACATCGTGAACACAATCTAACGGAAGTGAGGACCTATGCCAATATGCACTTTTACTTTTCCTGGCGGACCCCTTCGTATTCGCGCGACTCTTCGACGGTGCCGCCGAGAAAGTCGCGATTGTCTTTCGAAAACTGAACAATATCCGGCTGTCGACTCCTCTCAAGATCGCGGATGACCTCGGTGTACGCCTCAGAGGAATGAGCACCCAGGGGGCTGTCCACCGGCGGTGAATCCGCGATGATCGTGGTCCAGGTGCGCTTGTCAGGGTTGTCCGTTCCGTCGAGTGCCGGAACTACGTCTCGGTCCTGTTCGATCGACAGCACCTTGGTGTTCCCCACGTCGAAGCGGCCGACGGGACTGCCGACGGTGACCACCTGCCGCACGCGCGCCTGTTTGCGGAATTCGGGATCAGCTGCCAGCGATGCCGCGACGATTCCGCCCTGCGAATAGCCCACGAGCATGATTTCGTCTTCGGGCTGGATGCCGCTTTCTCTGATTGCCGTCTTCACCACGTGGCGCATGGCTGATTCTCGCTCTGCCATGGTCTGCACGTTCGTTGCCGTGTCCGTTGTGTTGCGTCCGCCTTTGACACTCCAGTCGGTTGTTGCCGGCACATAGACGATGTACCGCTTCTTGCCGTCCTGTCCGCGGACCGCATCCACCCGAACCCTGCCGTTTTCGCGACCGGAGTGTGCGGCTACCTGGCGTTCGTACAGGCCGGACAGGGAACGCGGCGAACCGCCCGCCGCAGCCGCGTGAGAGCGAACCTCCGGAGGTTCGGTGGGAAAGGCCCCGCGCGCTTCGCCGGTCTTGGCCAGAGAGCGGGTCAGCGGGCCAGCGCGCATTGCATCGATGATGGGCGGCAGCGGCGGCAGGCCCAGCAGGCCCGTGCCGAAGCCGGAGAGCCCGGAATCAAGCACCCGGCTGAACGCGCCTGTGTTGTCTGCCACCGCCTGCTCGAAGATGCCTCGGGCTGCGGCCATGGCCTTCTTTCCGAGTTCGGGACTGCGCCCGGTGATGAGGGTGACAAGCCCGTCCGCCGCCGCTGTCCATCCGGCCGCTGTCAGTGCCGCAATGGCCGCCGGAACCGCCCACACCGGTGCTGTCACCCGCACCGCCACACCCAGGCCCCAGCCGGCCGCCCAACTGCCGAACTGCTGCGCCCTGTGGGCGGCAGAATCGGCAGCTTCGTAGCCCGCCGCTGCCAGCTGCGCCTGCGCACCGAGCTTCGTGAGGCTGTCGCCCAGCCCACGGGTGCGCATGAAGAACTCAGCGCAGGCGTGTTCGACTTTTGCCCACGTCAGCGGAGAGTCCAGCAGCGAGCCCACGCCGGGCGGCTGAGGTGACGCCCGCACAACGTCGCCAGCGCTCTCACCCAGGTTCCGCAGAGTGCCCGCCGCGCTGCGGATGTTTTCAAGCCGGGCAAAAAACCCGCGCTCCCCGCCGATAACCCTCATGACTCCACCCACTCGTAAGCCGCGGCGAGCGCCGCATCGAGTGCTGCGACGATGGCGGATGGACGGTCCGCCGCAGTGAATTCAATGTGCTCGAAAACCTGTCCAGGCGTCCCGTCAGGGGTGAGTGCGCCCACGGCAAAGGCTCCGTCGCTGAAGCCCGCGGCAAGGATGTCTCCCATAATCTGCGGGAGGTCACCAAGGTCGCAGAATGTTCCGCGCAGCAGACGCCCGTGTAGGGCCGCACCACGGTCGGCCGCACCGCCGTCCGCCTCCACATCGCCCCTGTCGCGGCGCACGATGACCGCGGCGGTTGCCGGGTCGAACACCGCGTGGATGACCAGAATGCCCGGCGGTCCGTACGCATAGGCGGAAAAGACAAATGGGTTCGAGGCGAAGGCAACTGCGAGTGCAAGCTCGGCACCGTTGACGGGCTTCCCGGGGGAGCCCTCCCCACCAGAACCCGAGGTGCCACTCCCCTCCCCCGGAACCGGCACCTCGTGAGCTGGCTCCCCAACAGCCGGCTCCGTCAGAGTCGGTACGATCCCGAGCGGCAGGAGCGCCACGAGGTCTGGCGGCAGCGCTGCGAAAGCGCGAGGGTCCAGGTCGAGCCACGTCATGACACCGCCTTCCTGACGTGCTCGGCGAAAGCCCGCACGACCTCGTCCGCCATGCGCCCGGCCTCAGAGCACGCGCGGGCTCGCTCCCGCAGCTGCCTGCGGAAGGCTTCTGCAGCGGCACCTTCCCAGTAATCGGGATCAGCTGCGGCCACGGCGTTCGCCAGCATCGCCAGTTCGCCGCTGATGGCTTCCCATTGCTTCATCATCACGTGCAGTTCATCCATGGCCCGATCTTCAGCGCGGCCTGCCCACGCCGGCCAGGGTGGACCGAAGCCTGTGGACACACGTGCAGTTATCCACAGTCAGCCGATACTCAGCGGCGCACACTGCATGGACACGGATAGGGTGTGCCCGTGACTGCCGCACAGCGAACCCCCGCCGAAGTTCTCGATTCCGTCTTCGGCTATTCGTCGTTTCGGGGCCAACAAGAAGAGATCATCAACCACCTGTGCACAGGCGGCGACGCGGTAGTCCTCATGCCCACCGGCGGCGGTAAATCGCTGTGCTATCAGATTCCTGCGCTGGTGCGCCCCGGCACCGGCGTGGTCATCTCGCCCCTCATCGCGCTCATGGAGGACCAGGTTGTCGCCCTCGAAGCGCTCGGGGTCAAAGCCGCCTACCTCAATTCGAGTCTGAGCCCGGAAGAAGCTCACGAGGTGCAGGCCCAGCTGCGTTCGGGTGCTTTGGATCTTCTGTACTTGGCTCCTGAAAGGCTCGTCCAGGAAAGGACGCTGCGCCTGTTGGAGCAGACGCAGATTTCGCTGTTTGCTATTGATGAGGCGCACTGTGTGTCCCAGTGAGGGCATGATTTTCGGACTGACTACCTGGGTTTGTCGGTTCTGCACGAGCGTTTTCCGGCCGTGCCGCGTGTCGCGCTGACGGCAACCGCCGCCCCGGCTGCCCATGATGAACTGACGCGGCGGTTGGCCATGGGTGAGGCGCGCCATTTTGTTTCGAGTTTTGATCGGCCGAACATTCAGTACCGGATTGCGGAGGTTCTTTAAACACATCTACCCGTCACACGAGCAGGACAGAGCTGGCCAAGACTGATGGCGTTGCCTACCTCGATGCCGTCGCAGACGAGGCCGCGGCCAGCGGTCGCCTCGCCGCTATGGATAGATTTGGCAAGCACAAACCCGCGTCGAACACCGCGAAGCAAATCAGCACATCCGAGCCATCCGGGCACAGGAGCGCGCGACGTGCGGCGAACCACGACCAAAAGACCAGGACACTGCCCGACTGGGCAGCACAGCGAGCAGAACTCCGTGCCGGGGCCGACCCTCGCGTGATCGACGCCGCCCAGCACGTCGAGGCGGCGAGAGCCGGCCGCGACGAGACGCGAACACGGCACAAGCAGGAACGCCGGGCACTTCTGATCAGCGAGTACGGAGCAGAGCAAGCCCGCCGTGCCCATCTGGACATGCGCGCCCCCAACCCGCACCGTCTCGTGCATAACGCAAGAACTGAGGCCGCAGTGCTCCGCGCCGAGTCAGACGAGCTCGGCGCCCTGCCTGTGAACGAAGCTGCCATCTTGATAGAGGCCACCCGTGCCAACGGGAGTGGCTGCGACAGCAGATGGCAGAAAGAGCCCGTCGGTTCGGTGACCCTCACGAACATGAACTCCACCGCCAGAACTCTGATCGCTGGCGGCCGACCTGCGGGCTATGACGTGACTCTTTCACCTGCGTGTCGCATGGTGGCCGCTGGCAGCATGCGGGAGAATGAGTCGGACATGTAGCGAACAGTAGGTGACCGCGTCACCGAAGGGAGGTCTCCGTCTGGTGAAGTCGCGCGAGCTCGAAGAGTTATCCGGTAGTCACCGCATCACGTGCCGACCCGGCGAGTTTCCGAGGGGTCACGCTGACCCCGGCGAACGGCGAGGGTGCCCCAGTGTCCGGTAGCAAGCAGGTCTCCGTCGTCCGGCTCGGCGCAGATCTAATCCAGGCTGAAGGTTCAGGGTCGTTATCCGCACTTCAGAAACGTCGAGTCGAGGCGTGGCTGGCCGCCTTACTTCAGACCGAGCATCTCTCGCTTTTGATTGGCAACGGTTTGAGCGCAGCGGCGGGCAGTATGGCAGGGAAGCTCCCGCCCCTAATGTCTCGCCATGTCTCAGAAGACGAGGAAGCACCATTTCCACGGATAAGAAAATATGCGCAGGAATCGGCTCGGAACGTTGGTCGAGATGCAAATCTTGAAGACGAGATTCGAGCTGCCATGATGCTCGCGGATGGCCTCGCCGTGCTCGGTGAAAAGTCCAAGGAAGACTCAGTCAGAGCTGCCATCGAAGTCGCCATGTCAAGCCTCCTGAATGAAGTACTGGATTTCGAAAGAAACATCTGGGAGCATCACCAGAAGTCCGACGGCGAAGCCCTCAAGGTTACACGCGCCTTGACACAGTTTCTCGGGCCATTCACCGCTCGGCCTGCTCAACGCGATCGTCTGAACCTCTTTACTACTAACTATGATCGGCTATTGGAGTACGCGGCCGATGTACTTGGCCTACATCTGATAGACCGCTTCGAAGGCAGGCTCCACCCCAAGTTCAGCGCATCCAGAGTCAACCTGGACCTTCATTATTCTCCGCCTGGAGTTAGGGGTGAGCCCCGACTGGTCGACGGCGTGGCAAGGTACGCCAAGCTGCATGGGTCTATCGATTGGAGCTTCGCACGAGGGGAGATTTGGCGCGACTCGATTCCTTTCGGTGGTCCTCGCGCCGCTTCGAAGACAGCAACGAACGCAGTCATCTACCCCAATCCGGCGAAGGATGTTGAGACTCTGTCCTTTCCTTACGCCGAGTTGTTCCGTGACTTCGCCGCTGCTGTTTGTCGTCCGAATACGACACTGGTCACCTTCGGTTATGGATTTGGCGATGGCCACATCAATCGAGTAATAGCAGACATGCTCCGCGTTCCATCAACCCACTTAGTCGTCGTGTCGCGCGATCCTCTCAGCGCCTTCGACTCTTTTAAGGCTCGGACTCTGTTTCCTCCGTCGCAGACAACCGAACTTGTAGGCCCGGACGTAGGAGGTCTTGAAGAGTTTTCCTCATTGCTCCCTGTGATTACTTCGGACCAGATCCTTGAGGCTCAGTTCGACTACCTCAACAAGCGATCAAAGCTCGGGGATGAACTCGACCCCCAGCACGGTCACAATGAGGACTCATGAGCACACCGTTTGCCTTTCGCAGAAGTCAGATCATCGGTTCAGTGGAGAGTGTCTCCCCTCGAGAGATTAGCGTCTCTCTATCTAACGAGGCGCCCAGCGCAACGTCATTAGATACAAGCCTTGTGCAACGATTTCCCCGAATCAACTCATGGGTGCTGATACCCAGCGAGGTCGGTCATTTGGTTGGTGTTGTCACATGGATAGGCATAGATAACTCGATTCCCTTGGCGGCTGAACGTCACGATCGAACACTGCTCGATATCCCCTTCCCACATCGGCGAATGTCAGTCACCCCGTTGGGAACCTTGAGGTGGGGGATGGCCGACAACGCGTCACCCGAACTGGTACGGGGTGTCGTTTCCTATCCGTCGGTAGGCGAGCCGGTATTAGTTCCCGATGCCGAGCAGATCGGAGCGATCGGCAGCGCAGGAACGACAGCCGGGAAGGTTGTACTAGGCACATCACCTCTAGCAGGCGATACAGATGTCGCATTCGATCCAGACCGCCTCTTCGGTAGACACTTGGCAGTCCTTGGCTCAACGGGTTCGGGCAAGTCATGTACCGTCGCTGGGCTTGTCCGCTGGTCGCTATCGGCCGCACGCGCAGCGTCCAGCAACAACAAATCGCGTTCCAGATTCGTGGTACTAGACCCGAACGGTGAATACAAGGATTGTTTCAAAGACTTGACAGGGGTAAGGGTTCTCCGCGTCGAGCCAAGCGGCGAAGGCGAAGAGAGACTCACTGTTCCCGCTTGGTCCTGGTCAAGCGCTGAATGGGCCGCAATCACCAGAGCCTCCGCGCAGTCACAACGTCCTCTGCTCCAACGCACTCTCAGAAACCTCCGGAATAGTCTAGATACAGAGATCGAGGGGATCGATCGTCTAGCAGTAGAGCTTCGGGCTCACCTCGATATATGGAGCATTCTACGAAGCGACATGCCGGGGCATCTCAAGTTCCCCCGCTATACGAGCTTCACTTTGGTCCTAGAAGACATGGAGGATGTTTTCTCTCCTTGGCAAGATGAAGACGGGATAGAGGAATTGTTGCAGCAGGTCGAGGACATGCGACAACGTCATTGCACCACCCGTCAGTATGGGGACCAAAGCTACGTCAACACCGAGGTTGATACCCTTCTCGACTGCCTGCGTAGCGCGCTCGCGGGTCTAGGGGAGCCAGAGGAGGACACCAAATATACGGAGGACATGCCGGTAGTCTTCGATCCCCAGGACCTTCCCTCCCAACTTGAGGCGCTTCTCAGAACATCTGACTTCCAGCGAGACGCTGGATACGCGTCATCTTTCCTGATCAGGGTCAAAGGGTTACTGGGCGACCTCCGTCATCAACCGATCATCGCACCTGATGGTGATGAGAGCCTTGCAGAATGGCTCAGCAAGTTCCTCGGGGACGAAGAATGCGAGAATGGCGAAGTCGCTGTCATCGACTTGTCGCTTCTAGCTCCAGAAGTCGTTCACACTGCCGTTGCGGTAATCGGGCGTCTAGTCATGGAGGCACTCCAGCACGTCAGAGCAATCACTGGCGAGGTTCTTCCGACGGTGTTGGTGCTCGAAGAAGCGCACAGTTTCGTAGCATCTGGCGTCAGCAGCGCAGACATCCCAACCAGCGCTGATCTTTGCCGTGAGACTTTCGAACGTATCGCGCGAGAGGGCAGAAAGTTCGGACTTGGTCTCGTGCTGTCCTCTCAACGCCCGTCTGCACTTTCTCAGACTGTGCTCTCTCAGTGCAACAGCTTTCTTCTGCATCGCATCGTGAACGACCGAGACCAGGACCTGCTCAGACGATTAGTGCCTGACTCGCTCGGCGATTTATTGCACGAATTGCCTTCGCTGCCACCACGCCAGGCAATTCTACTTGGTTGGGCTACGGAACTGCCAACTCTTGTTGAGGTAAGTCACCTGAATAGTAGTCAACGCCCACACTCAGACGATCCTCGGTACTGGGAAATCTGGACGGGCATGAAGTCTGTTGAATTCAACTGGCAGAAGGTTGTCGATCACTGGACATCCTGACCTTAGGGCTACGCCGGCCCGTATCGCGGATACTGTGCCCCAGTAGATCAGCAAAGATCGCGACCAAAGCCATCCTCAGCCACGAAAGTCGCGCGTCAAAAGTGCTTCCCGACATGCATGCGAATCCAGAAATCTAGGACCGCACACGTGCGCACGTTCGCAGGGGAGTGTGTTCGGGGAACCTCAGACTGCGGAGAAGACTTCTCCGCGCCGTCAGCTGGTGCAGCTGATCAAGGATGAACATCCGGGTGAGGCGGGTATTGTCTACTGTCTGTCGCGCAAGTCGACGGAGCAGTTTGCTGACTATCTGTGTGAGCAGGGCATCGATGCGATGGCCTATCACGCTGGTCTGCCGCAGGATGAGCGTTCGGCGCGCCAGGCGCGATTTCTGCGTGAGGACGGCGTTGTCATCGTCGCCACGATTGCCTTCGGGATGGGCATTGACAAGCCGGATGTGCGCTTTGTCGCCCACGTGGATCTTCCGAAGTCCGTTGAGGGCTACTACCAGGAGACGGGCCGAGCCGGCCGGGACGGCCTGCCGGCGACCGCGTGGATGGTGTACGGCTTGGGCGATGTTGTGGCTCAGCGCAGGCTGATCAGCCAGTCGGAGGGTTCGCCGCAGCACCGGCAGAATCTAAGCCGCCACCTGGATTCCATGCTCGCCCTGTGTGAGTCGCTCAGCTGCCGCCGCCAGCAGATTCTGCAGTATTTCGGAGAGGATTCCAGCCCGTGCGGCAACTGCGATACGTGCCTTCATCCCCCGCAGGCGTGGGATGCGACTGTGCCGGTGCAGATGCTGCTGTCGACCATTATCCGCTTGGAGCGCGAGCGCGGTCAGCACTTCGGCACGGGGCAGATCATTGACGTGCTGCGCGGTAAGAACAATCCGCGCTCGGAAGAGTCCGACCACGGGAGCCTGTCGGTGTGGGGCATTGGGGCCGATCTGAGCGAAGCCCAGTGGCGTTCGGTATTCCGACAGACCACGGCGCGCGGTTGGACCGTGCCGGTCGGCGAGTACGGCGTGTTCATGGTCGATGCGTCTGCCGACCCGGTGCTGCGCGGCGAGGTGAGGGTCGAACTGGCCAAGCCGAAGAGGCAGAGCAGGACGAGCTCCGCCTCGTCAGGGGGTGTGCGGAAGTTCCATTTGACGGAAGATCAGGAGGAGATCTTCAACCGCCTGCGCATCTGGCGTAGAACCACCGCCGCGAACGCCGGTGTCCCCGCCTACGTGGTGTTCCCGGATACCGCACTCATGCACATTGCGATTGCCCAGCCGCAGTCGTCGGCTGCTCTGCGGAAGGTCAGCGGGGTCGGTGACAAAAAGCTCGAGGCGTATGGCGCCGAGGTTCTGGAAATCGTCGCCGGAGCAGACGTGGGATGATGGGGCTATGACTCGCGTGACTTTGGCTGATCTTGATCCCGCTATTGCCCTGAGCCCGCTCGATGGCCGCTACCGTGCCGATGCGGCGGGCCTGGTCGACTACCTGTCTGAGGCCGCACTCAATCGCGACCGCATCCACGTGGAAGTGGAGTGGCTGATCCACCTGTCTGAAAACGGTGTGGTCGACGGAGTGCGCACTGTGACAGAAGAAGAGAAGGCGGGCCTGCGCGGGCTGGTCGAGGACTTTGACGCTGCCACTATTGCCAAGCTCAAAGACATTGAGAAGGTCACGGTGCACGATGTCAAGGCCGTCGAGTACGTCATCAAGGACCGCCTGGCTGAGCTCGGCGGGGATGACCTGCGCGAGTTCGTGCACTTCTGCTGCACGTCCGAAGACATCAACAACCTGTCCTACGCCCTGGGGCTCAAGGGCGCGGTTGAAAACCAGTGGCTGCCGCGGGCCGAAGCGCTCATCGATCAGCTGACGGCCATGGCCCAGGAGCTCGCCGAGGTTCCCATGCTCGCCCACACGCACGGTCAGCCGGCCACGCCGACCACCATGGGCAAGGAAATCGCGGTGACCGCGCACCGTCTGGCCCGCCAGTTCAAGCGGATCAAAGACACCGTCTACCTGGGCAAGATCAACGGTGCGACCGGCACCTACGCCGCCCACTCTGTCGCGGTTCCCGGTGCTGACTGGCCGGAGATTGCCCGCAGCTTTGTGGAAGACCGTCTGGGGCTGACGTTCAACCCACTGACCACGCAGATCGAATCGCATGACTTCCAGGCGGAGCTGTACTCCGACATCGACAGGTTCAACCGGATCGCCCACAACCTGGCGACGGACTTCTGGACCTACATTTCGATGAACTACTTCAAGCAGATCCCCGTTGAGGGCGCCACCGGTTCCTCGACCATGCCGCACAAGGTCAACCCCATCCGCTTTGAAAATGCCGAAGCGAACCTCGAAGTGTCGTGCGCTCTGCTGAACACCCTTGCCGACACGCTTGTCACCAGCCGCCTGCAGCGCGACCTGACGGACTCGACAATGCAGCGCAACATCGGTGTCGCTTTCGGCCATTCGATCTTGGCGATGAACAACCTGGTCAAGGGCCTGAAAATGCTCGACATCAACCGTGACGCCCTCGATGCTGACCTCGACGGCAACTGGGAAGTGCTCGGCGAGGCCGTCCAGTCGGTCATGCGCGCGGCCTATCTGCGCGGTGTTCCCGGCATGGACAGCCCCTATGAAAAGCTCAAGGACCTCACGCGCGGCCACCGGATCGGCCAGGCGGAGCTGCAGGAATTCACTGAGGGCCTGGGCCTGCCGGAAGAGGACGCCGAACGCCTGAAGCAGCTGCGCCCGCAGACGTATATCGGCCGGGCCCGCCAGCTTGCCGCCGACCACGCCGAACGCTGGAGTGCGCTGAAGAACGGCTGATCGTTCTGCCCACACCCCTGCTGACCCCAGTACAAACTGACGAGGTGCCGCTCACCAGGAGCGGCACCTCGCCAGTTTTTCTGTGCGTGCGGTTCTGTGTGTGCTTCAGTTCCGTGTGCGGGAACCGGATCACGAGGCCCGACGTGCGGCTCGCTCTACGAGGAAGCGGTCGTAGGCCAGCCGAACGAAAGACTCCGTGAAGTCGGGGTGGTCAACGGTTTCGCGCAGCATGTCGGCGATTTCGTGGAAGTAGTCGGCGGCGTGCAGCGGCACAATCGCGAGTTCTTCTGCGACAGCACGCGTGAACACAGCGGTGTCGAAGGTGCGGCCGTCGGTGAGCTCCACGCTGTTGCGCAGCCACTGCCACAGCTGGCTGTGCGACAGTTCCGCCGCGGCGGTGCCGATCATCCGACCGTCTTCGCGGTACTCCCCCAGCCCCGACAGGTAGGTGTCGGTGTAGCCGAGCACACGGCGGATGTTGGCGTGAACATCGTCGATGCTGATGTTCGGGGTGCGTGCGCCCACAATGAGGGCGCGGCGGCCCGGGTCGGCAGTCGACCTGGTGGTGCCGGCGTCCACCAGTTCGCGTGTGGTCTCCAGCAGTTCGCGGGCATCGTCAACCAGGGCGGGTTCGCCCACGCGGATGCGTGTCATCTCCGGCCGCGTGGAATCGAACTCGGCGCTGAACAGGGCACCGTGCTCAGCGCTCAGTGCCGCCGCGCGGTCAAGCAGTGCGGTCACGGAGGGTTCGTCGAAGTCGAGCGTCGTCCAGTCGTCGAACGAAATGTCCGAGTAGTCGCGAGCAGCGGAGATGAGCGAAGACATGTAGGCGCGCACACCCGTGGTGACGGTTTCGCAGTGCTCCCGCAGGGCGAACAGAATGTCCTCAAGGAAGGAAGCACCGCCGAAGGTGTCCACCTGGACGGTCGCGCGGATAAAACCGCGTTCGAACCCCATGCGGTCTTCCGCGAAAGCGAAGACGCTGTTCCACAGGGCGGCCTCAGCTGCTGTTTCAATGCCCGGCAGGTGTACCCGCAGGTGCTCACCGCGCTTGTGCAGACCGGCCGCATTGTGGAAGAAGAACAGGCCGAAGTCGACAAGACCGGCAACCGAGCGCACCCGCCGCCCGGAGTCGGATTCCCACACCAGGTGGGCTTCGCGGGCGTGAAGGTCACGCGGACGGATGCTCACCAACGGCATGTGCCGAGTGCGGATGCTGACCCGGTGACCGTTGTGCGGATCGAGCGCAAAAGCCTCTCCCCGCACAACGGCCCTCAGGTTCTGCTGAGCGATGACGACGTTCTTCCACCGGTGGCTCAACCCGGTGTGGAAGTCAGCCACCCACAGCTGTGCTCCCGAACGCAGAGCGTCGGAAATCTGCTGACCCAGAGCAGGAGCAACCACCTCGACAAACCCCGCGGTGTTGCTGGTGCCATCCGCGGTGCCGACCGCGTGCGGGCTTCCCGCGTCGGCAGTGCCAGTCGCGGAGTCTGCGGAGGAACAGACGTCCTGACCAGCACCGACAACGCGGAAGCCCGGCATCGTGCGCTCGACTTCGGCGGACTGCCCCGAAGCCGGCAGGCGGCCCACGTCCGAACCAGAACGGGAGACCTGCCGACTGTGCAGCACTGTGCGCAGTTCGGTCTCGAACTCGCTGTGCAGAGCCGCAGCGAACTCAAGCGCGGAAGTGGAGAGAACTCTGCCGAACTCGGGCTGCTGGGTTCCGCGGACAATCATGCGAGACACGGTGTTTTCCTTTTCTGGGTTGACGTCGGCTCCGACTTGACGGCCAGAGCCGACGTGCTCTGGGTTCTTCTGACTCTTTGGTCAGAACTGGGCGGACTCGGTGGAGCCCTTCATTGCGGTCGTCGAGGACTGCGGGTTGATGATGTTGGCAACCTGGTCGAAGTAGTCCACACCGACCTCGCGCTGGTGGCGGGTTGCGGTGTAGCCGCGGTCTTCCGAACCGAATTCACGTTCCTGCAGGTCGACGTAGGCCTTCATCTGTTCGCGGGCGTAGCCGTGAGCCAGATCGAACATGGAGTAGTTGAGCGCGTGGAAGCCAGCCAGGGTGATGAACTGGAACTTGTAGCCCATAGCGCCCAGTTCGCGCTGGAACTTGGCGATCGTGTCGTCGTCCAGGTGCTTCTTCCAGTTGAACGACGGCGAGCAGTTGTAGGACAGCAGCTGGTCGGGGTATTCGGCCTTGACCGCTTCGGCGAACTGCTTGGCGACTTCGAGGTCTGGCGTCGAGGTCTCCATCCAGATCATGTCGGCGTACGGGGCGAATGCCTTGGCGCGGGCAATGCAGGGCTCGATGCCGTTCTTGACCCGGTAGAAGCCCTCCGCGGTGCGCTCACCCGTGATGTAGGGCTGGTCGCGCTCATCAACGTCCGAGGTGATGAGCGTTGCAGCCTCAGCGTCGGTGCGGGCGATGATGAGCGACGGGACGTTCTCGACATCGGCCGCCAGGCGGGCCGTGTTGAGGGTGCGGATGTGCTGCGCGGTCGGGATAAGCACCTTGCCGCCCAGGTGGCCACACTTCTTCTCCGAGCCCAGCTGGTCTTCCCAGTGGACACCGGCAGCACCGGCGTTGATCATGCCGCGCATGAGTTCGTACACGTTGAGGGTGCCGCCGAAGCCTGCTTCTGCGTCAGCCACGATCGGGGCGAACCAGTCATCGACGGTCTTCTTGCCGTCGGCGACTTCGATCTGGTCGGCGCGCATGAGAGCGTTGTTGATGCGGCGCACAACAGCGGGAACCGAGTTGGCCGGGTACACCGACTGGTCAGGGTAGGTCTGACCGGCGAGGTTTGCGTCTGCTGCCACCTGCCAACCGGACAGGTAGATGGCCTTGAGCCCGGCCTTGACCTGCTGAACGGCCTGGTTGCCGGTCAGCGCGCCGAGGGCGTTGACGAAGTCTTCGGTGTTGACCAGTTCCCACAGGCGTTCGGCACCGTGACGGGCAAGAGTGTGCTCTTCGATGAGCGAGCCGCGGAGCTTGACGACGTCTTCCGCGGTGTAGTCGCGGTCGATGCCCTTCCAGCGGGGGTTTTCGTCCCAGTCCTTCTGGATTGCCGAAGCGTTGTGCAGGTCAGTCATGGTTTCTCCTTTGTGAGCCGTTTGAGCCGTTGCACCGGAGGAAGCGATTGCTGGAAGGCGATGCGCTGCCGGGTTCCGGTGTTGGGTTCTATCTTTCTCTGTGACGCACGCCTCCAAAAGAGTTTTTCAGAAGAATTTTCTCCGTTTTTCTGCTCTGCAGAATTTTCGCTCTTCTGCTGATGCGAGTGCCATAATTGCCCCATGACGAGCCCACATCACAGCAGCTTTCCTCCCTCGAACGCTCATAAACCGCCTGCGGCAGGCTCCCAAGCAGGCGCACATCAGGCGGAAGCAGATGCCCTGTCGATTGGCCTGAACCTGCGCCACTACCGCAGACGATCCGGGATGACCATGGCGGAACTGGGTGCGCTTGTGAGCCGGGCGGCATCGCAGATCTCCGCCTTTGAAACCGGCAAGCGAGCGCCCAGCCTCGACATGCTCGGGGCCCTGGCAAATGCACTGGACGTTTCTGTTGACGACCTCCTCAACCCCACCCCGGCCGATCCGCGTGCTGCGCTGGAACTCGAAGTTGAGCGCCGCCAGAACTCTTCGCTGTACTCCGTCCTGGGCCTGCCGACGGTCCGAGCGAAGTCATTGGGCAATGACGAACTCCAGGCGATTGCCTCACTGCAGCGGGCCCTGGCGACAGTCCTTGAACAGCGGGCCGCAACACCGGAGGAGGCGCGCCGGGCCAACCGAGTGCTGCGCGAAGAAATGCGCGCCCAGGACAACTACTTCCCGGACATCGAAGCTGCAGCGGCACAGCTGCTTAGCGCCATTGGGTCGGGCGACGGCCCACTGTCACAGGCACAGACAGCCGCAATCGCCAACCACCTGGGCTATTCCCTGCACTACGTGCCGGACCTTCCAGACTCCACGCGCTCGGTATCGGATACGCGCAATAAGCGGCTGTACCTGTCGAACGATTCACAGGCACTGGGCGATCCGCGCTCTCACGTGCTCACGGCCCTGGCCTCACACGTGCTCGGCCACACCCCGCCGAAAAGCTTCCAGGATTTCCTCCGCCAGCGCGTAGAAGTCAACTATCTGGCCGCAGCTCTGCTCGTGCCGGAAAAATCTGCTGTCGAACAGCTGCAGAACGACAAGAAAAACCGGAGTATTTCTATTGAGGAGTTGCGCGACCGTTTCTCGGTGTCTTACGAAACGGCCGCGCACAGATTTACGAACCTCGCCACCCGGCACCTCGACCTGCCGGTGCACTTCATGAAGGTCGCCAAGACGGGAACCATTCACAAGGCGTACTCCAATGACGGACTGCCCTTCCCCCAGGATCCCCTGGGCTCTGTGGAAGGGCAGTTTGCGTGCAAGCGATTCACATCGCGTGCCGTGTACCGGGTTGAAGACCGGTTCAGCCCGTACTTCCAGTACACGGACACCCCAGAAGGGACTTTCTGGTGCACAGCTCGGGTGCTGCCCGGCGGGGAGTTCTCCATCAGCGTCGGTGTGCCCTTCGCCCACGTGAAGTGGTTCACGGGCCAGGGAACCCCGCACCGGTCAACATCGAAGTGCCCGGACCCCAGCTGCTGTTCGCAGCCGCCGCAAGAGCTCAGTGCCAAGTGGGAAGACGCCTCGTGGCCGTCCGCCCGCACCCACGCATCACTCCTTGCCGCGGTCCCACCGGGGGTGTTCCCCGGTGTTGACCGCACCGAGGTCTACGCCTTCCTCGAGCGCCACGCACCGAGAGAGACTAGGACGATGGACGCGAGCAGCCCGAGCGCGCCGATGAACTCGAGGATCACGTCGAGGTAGGTGAAGTCGTAGAGCTCGCCATAGCCGCCATAGTTTGTAATGGCCAGGGAGAAGACCGCCATGAGCGTCGGCATTGACAGCACCATCAGCGGGACAAACAGTTTCTGCTGCTGCGCCAAGCTGATCAGTGCATCAGCGCGCAGGGCGCACGTGAGCGCCCCGGTCAGAAGCAACAGCACTAGAATCCGGGAAGCCGGGAAAGCCACATTGTTGGCGAGCATTCCTTCGAGGAAGGTCCCGCCGACGCTCACGGCAAGCACTGCAGCATAGAGGACCGCGCACATGATCCACGTCGAGGCGGGCGATCTTTGCTCGGTGTCGACGGTCAGCGGACTGTCGGTCGCGGCACTGTCGGTGGCGGCGGCAGACACGTCTGGGGGAGAAGCTGATGCCAGGCAGATCGCTGCCACCACAATGAGCTCGGGCAGGGCGAACAGCATGAGGTAGCCCGGAGTTTCCTCCATCGGAGGACTGACCATGTTCGCTTCAAGCAGCACGAGGATGCTGCAGACAATCGGGGGCAGTCCCAAATACATGACCATACGGTTGTTTCGCAGGAAGATTCCGATTTGCTCTCCGGGTGCAGCTAGGACCACGAGGATGCCTGCCGCTGCGAAAACGGCGGTTCCGATGAGCGCATACGTGTACGGGAGGACGTCGAGGAGCCCGTCACTGAATCCGTTGATGCATGCCGCGATGACAAACAGGGCGCCTGCCGCAAGCCACAGGGCACTGCCGCGTTCTCCGCTCGAATCACGCATTGTATTTTCCTTTCCGCGCCGGGGGCCATGCCCCGATTCCGCGCTTCCCAGCGGTCCCGGCATTCCTTCGCCGCCGAGATCCAGTTGTCTCAATATAGCTTCGGTGCTGAAAGTCAGCCACGCTTCGCCGCGACGATTTCGCGGGCCTGGGCAACTGCGTCTGGCAGTGAGGCTATGACGTAGTCATCTTCGGCAAGCGATGACAGGACTCCGGTCGAGCTCGCCAGGTGCTCGTGCTGTGCCTGCAGGCCTTTGACGATGACTGTGATCTTGCGCCGACCGAAGACCTTGATGAGTTCGGCAAGTACTCGGGCGCCGGAAGAGTCCATAAACCTCAATTGGGACAGTTTGAGGATGACGACGTCAACATCGTTAATGCCCTCAATGGCCTCGACGGCAGTGAGAATGCGATCGCCGATGCCGAAGTACAGTGCCCCGTCAAAGCGGACGATCGCAATGTGCTTGTCTTCCGGCTGGTGGGGTTCGGGGATCTCTTCGTGTTCGACCGCGGCGGTTTTCGACAGGGCCCGCAGTGCGAAGACGGCGGTGACCGCGATGCCGATGAGCACCGCGAAGATCAGGTCGAAGGACACCGTGATGAGTGCTGTGAGCGCAAAGATGAACGCGTCCTGCCTGCTGGTGCGAAGGATTCTGCCGGCGTTGTGATAATCGACCATGTTCACCGAGGTGACCAGCAGAACACCGGCCAGGGCAACCATCGGGATCTGGCTGACGAGCCCGGAGGCCAGGTAGACGACCCCGGCAAGGAACAGCGCGTGCACCACAGCTGCCAGGCGGGTGCGCGCTCCTGCGCGGACGTTGACGGCGGTGCGGGCAATTGCACCGGTGGCGGGCATGCCGCCGAAGAAGCCGGAGGCGACCCCGGCCAGGCCCTGCCCCAACAGTTCGCGGTCGCCGTCATAGGCGCCCGCCGACGTCATGCCGGAGGCCACGCGGGCCGACAGCAGCGATTCGATGGCGGTCAGGGCTGCAACGGCGACTGCGGGGCCGATGAGTGCTTGCAGCAGCGCTGGATCGGCTTCTGGGGCACTCGGTGCGGGAAGCGATGTGGGCAGTTCCCCGATCACGGCCAGCGGCGCGTCGGCCAGCTGAGCAATGACCGCGACAGCGATGATTGCCAGGATCGAACCGGGCAGCCGTTCGTGCAGGCGGGTCGAGCCGACCATGATGACGGCCACGACAGCGACCATGGCCAGTGACCACAGCATTTGGGTGATGTTGATGTGGGCAAAGGATTGGGCGGCCGCAATAATGGCGTTGGTCGAATCGCCCGGTTTCGAACCCAGGGCGGCGGGCACCTGCTGCATGAAGATGATGATGGCGATCCCCAGGGTGAAGCCCTCAATGACGGGCCACGGGATGAATGCGACCACCCGCCCCAGTTTGAGCACCGCTGCGGCGATCACCAGGATCCCGCCCATAATGGCGACTATCGGCAGTGCCTGATAGCCGAATTCCGTGGCGATCGGCAGCAGGATGACGACCATGGCGCCGGTGGGACCTGACACCTGCACGTGGGAACCGCCGAAGACCGCCGCAACAAAACCTGCCACAACCCCGGTGATGAGACCCATTTCCGCCGGTGCCCCACTGGCAATGGCGAAGGCGAGCGCCAAAGGAATCGCAACAATCCCCACCGTGATACCTGCCATGATGTCGCGCAGCCAGCTGGAGCGCAGCTCCGCATAGTCAGACAGCCGCGGGGACAGACGAGCCACTCGCAGTGCCGCTGCTTCTGCCCGCTGTCCCATGAATCTGCTCCTTGTATCCGCGTGCCGCACCCACTGCCGGGCCCGGGTGAGTGGCCCTCAGCTGGAGTCTATAGGCGGACCGGGCAGGCACCTCGTGATGTATGGCAGAAAACCACGAGGTGCCGCCTGGGTCGGTCTTCTCTGTCAGGCGGGTGCGCGCCTGCTGGTGGCGCGCCTGCTGGTGGGGCCATACAGTGAGGGCATGGATCCTAGAATTCACTTCTCAGCAGAGTCGCTGGCGAAGATCAAAGAGCGTATGGCCGGTGCCGAGCCTGACACTCCCCGACCGTCGGCCACCGTGATCTTGTTGCGTGATGGTGAGCGCGGCCCGGAGGTGTACCTGCAGAAGCGCCAGTCGTCGATGGTGTTCGGCGGCAGGCCCGTGTTTCCCGGTGGGAAGGTCGATGCGGCTGACAGTGCGGATATTGAAGCCTGGCACGGGCCGACACCCGAGGAATGGGCGCAGCGGCTGGGTGTCACCGCGGATGAAGCGCGGGGGCTGCTGGTTGCGGCGGCGCGAGAGACTTTTGAAGAGTCCGGGTATCTGCTGGCCACAGCGAGTGACGGCGGCGAACTGACAGCGCTCAACACGGATGAGTGGCGGGCCGACCGGGACGCTGTTGATGCGCGAGAGATGTCCTTTGCGGATCTTCTGCGCAAGCACGGGCTAGTGCTGCGCACCGATTGGCTCACACCGTGGAGTGTGTGGGTGACACCCGAGGTTGAGCCGCGCCGCTTCCACACGTGGTTCTTCCTGGCCGCGTGTCCTATGGGGCAGGAGGTGCTTGGGGTGTCGGCCGAATCCACTGTCGACGGGTGGATCACTCCGGCAGAGGCTGTGCGGAAGAGCGCTGCTGGTGAACTCCAGCTGATGCCCCCGCAGCTGTGCACTTTTGTGGAACTGCACGGGCACGCAGGTGTTCGCGAGGTGCTTGCGGGCGATCGCGACGTGCTCGAGGTGCGGCCGTTCGTTGTGGAGAACAGTGACGGGTCGGGGTACTTGGAACTGCCGGAAGAACTCGTTCGCTTGGCTGATGAGGTAGGGAGGGCAATCCTGTAGGGCGGCAGGTTCACTGGGAGCTGGCTGCAGCGGGGTTTCGGCCAGCCACGCCTATTTGTTCTTGCTTGCCTTCCTCGCTTCGCGGCGCTGACGGGCTCGAGCACGCTTGGTCTTGCGGATTTCGACGACCCAGCGGGGCACAAAGGGCCACGGCAACGGAATGCCAACTGATCCTATAAAGCCGATGCATCCGATGACGAAAGCAGCCATCAGCGGGACCGCATAAATCATTTCAATGAACTCGGGAAGGTTCAGGTGGCTGATCAACCACCTGACTGAGACAGCAGCCACGAGCAGCGTGGAGTACGGAAACGCGTAGAGCGCAAGATCGCGGTTTGGGGGAACATCGCCGGGGATTTCAATGTTCGTATTTGCGTCGTACCACTCCTCGGACCTGGGGCTCATCCGCACGCAGCGAATGTAGTAGGTCCAAGTGAGAACAGTGATAAGCAGTATCCCAAGGTGAAAGAGCCAGTTTCCAACGTCAGAATCCACAGAGAACGACCTCCCTCGGATGCTTGTGCCGACACTGAAGAAAACCTATCAGTGTTCCGCAGGAGCCACTCTGCTGATCAGAGGTGTTGCAACGACCCCTTGAATCCGCCCAGTCGATGACCTCCACAGCCGCCCAAATGGGCAGTTGCCCCGAGTATTTCTCCTTGTGATAAACAACGAAGTCTTCACGCGAAAGGGACAGTTCCTTGTCAAACCGGCGCTTCCACTTTTTGTAGGTCCGAGATGGTTCAGCTGAGCGACCAGGATCTCTGGCAACAGGGCCCAGCAGGTTGGGCTTCAAATGGATCAGGGGGGGCGATGCGTCCAAGCTCGTGCCCCAAGGCCGAACGAAATGCCAGTTCGATGGGTGTCAAAACGCCAACCCGCAGCCGCTCATCAAATTCGTATAGGGCAAGCACTTCCTCAAAGGAAGTGCCAACGATGAACTCGTCGAGTCGTTGGCCGCCATTCGACGACCTTTGACGGTACGGAAACCAGTATCCCGAGAGCCGGTAGTAGTTCACGCGCTCGAGTGCCCGGCGGGCCATCGCCTCATCTTCAATGTGCATACCGCGTAAGCGCAGAAGTTCGATCTGCTGACCATGAGACCTAAAGTTTTTCGACGGCTGCGCCACGTAAGCCCCTCGGAGGTCCGAAGAAAAATGAGGACCGGCCCTGGACTGCTACGAGGAGCAGCGGAACCGGTCTTGATGCGGCAACTCTACCTAAAATACCGCCTGCAGACAACGCTCCGACGAGACTCATGGAAAGTCCCCGGGTGAACAGGGTCCATGCCTCATGTATTTTTCCCCGCGAAATTTGTAGCTGCGGGACTGTATCTCTGCTGAATAGGGGGAAGATTGCGGCAAAAACTGCGATCCTGCCGCAATCTTCCCCTAGCCAGCAGAACTTCCGTCAACTGTGCATGGGTTCCTTACTCAGCTGAGCGCCACTCTGCGGTAGGTGCGGTCGGCGGCTGAGGCTGAGACGGAGAAGGAGTTTTCCCGGCGGAACCCCAAGTGAGCCAACGCCACCCCTTTTCCAGCGGACCCTGCTTGAATTTCTTCAACCACAGCGTGCTGATCACGGACTGGAGCAACAACATCACAATCACGAGCGCCCACGCCTGGTAGAAGACACTGTCAGGAGAATTGAGCTGATCCTCTGGGGGAGCAAGGAACGGCTTGGCTGCAACCATGACGAGGGTCGCGCCAATGTAGTTCGTCAGCGCCATACGCCCCAAGGGAGCGAAGACTGCCGCCATTACACGGCGCAGCGGAGTGTGCATGATCACCAGCACCAAAGCGATCCACAGGGCAGCATGGATCACTCCCACGACCGATGACGTCGAAGAGTACCCCGCCTTTGCGCGGTCCAGGTATTGGATGTAGCCGGCAACAACACCGACGGGCAATAGAATAAGGAGCGCCACGACGGGCTTCTTCGCATTTGCATCAAGACTCTGCGGCACCGACCATTCGGTAGCGGCAAAACCAAGAAGGAACATTCCCGGAATGAGCATCACGCCGCCAAACCAGGCACCCACGGCGGCCAAGAGGACACCGAGCACAAGGGCGATAATCCCCCGCTTTTCATGCTTCACAAACGTCAGCGGCCACAGGACGAACAAGCCGATGAGCGCGTAGGGCGTCAGGGCTTCTCCGTCGTGAAGTACGCCGTGCAGAAGCCCGAGGACAAACAGCGGGACCAATCGGCGCAGAAGAACCTTCCACTCCGGCAGCCCTCTCCTTTGCGCAGAGCGAACGATCATCGCAAAGCCAATGCCGAAAAGCAGCGAGAAGATCGGGAAGAACCGCTCGTGGAAAAGCATGTTCAACCATGTCCAGGCGATCGAATCTCGCGGGTCGAGCGGGTTCACGCCCCACAGCTCAATCACGTTGACAAATGCGATGCCACACAACGCCACTCCTCGGAGGACATCAAGTGACAGAAGTCTTTCTTTAGTCGGCGTAGCCTGTATCGCCGTGTGCTTCCCCATGCGGCAGCCTTTCCCACTTCCCTACACGTCAGAACTTGTAAACTAGCAACCCTCCGATTCCCCCCCCTCAGCATTTATTCAGGAATGTTCTGGCGGCTGTTTTCGTTGATCTTGTAGGCCTACACGTGCAGCGGCACACGCCAGCGCAGTGGGCTCCTGGGCTTATTGCCTCAGCAATGGCTCACATGGCATCGCCGAACTTTAGGAGGGCTCATGACTACGACGACAATCAACGTTTCCGGCCTCACCTGCAACCACTGTGTCAACGCGGTGAAGGATGAGCTCGGCGCAATCGACGGGGTGCAGTCCGTTGACGTCGAACTCGTCGAAGGCGGGGTCTCTCCCGTGACCATCGAATCCACCTTCCCCCTGGCCGAGGCTCACATCAACGAAGCTATTGATGAAGCCGGCTACACCATCGCCAAATGATCCGCGAAGTCGACCTTGCGATCACGGGGATGACGTGCGCGTCCTGCTCGTCGCGCGTGCAGAAGAAACTCAACCGGCTTGAAGGGGTCGAGGCGGTGGTCAACCTGCCGCTGAATTCGGCACACGTCGAGGTCAGCTCCGACGTCACCGACGACGAACTGATCTCCGTTGTCGAAAAGACCGGCTACGGTGCATCACTGTTGCACCCGCGCAGGGCAACAGCCCCAGAAGCTGAGGCCGCAAACGCCGCCAAGCCCAAAAACTCAGCTGACCAGACAGGCAACACGGAGCCAACGCCCGGGGAAACGGAGGCCACACATAGCCAAACCACCGACACCGACGGCCGCGATCCCAACCCCGACCCTCAGGGCTACCGCAAGCGCCTGATTGTCAGCGCGATCCTCGGGGTGCCCGTCATTGTGATTTCGATGGTCATGTCGTGGCATTTTCCCGGCTGGCACCTGCTGATCGCCGCCCTTTCGCTCCCGGTTGTCACGTGGGGTGCGTGGCCTTTCCACTCGGCGGCCTTCAAGGCGGCACGCGGTGGTGCTTCGACCATGGACACGCTCATCTCTGTGGGCGTGACCACCGCAACCCTGTACTCCCTGTGGACGACGGTGACGCTTGCGGCAGCCGGGCATTGGGCGCTGCCGCCCGGAAGTCACGTATGGTTCGAAGCCGCAGTTGCCGTCACAGTGTTTCTCCTGGCAGGACGGCTGTTGGAGAACCGCGCAAAGTCAAACGCGACGAAGGCCCTGCGCGAACTCATCAATCTGGGCGCAAAAGAGGCACTGCTGCTGGAAACCGGTTCCAATGGCCAGCAGACATCCCGCCTGATTGCCGCTGAAGACCTGAACGTGGGCGATGTTTTCCAAGTCCGCCCAGGCGAATCCATTGCCGCGGACGGAACTGTGCTCACCGGATCATCGGCAGTTGACGAATCTATGCTCACCGGCGAACCCGTCCCCGTCGACGTCAGCACCGGTTCGAAGGTCACCGGTGCGACGATGAACACATCGGGCACACTGACAGTCCGCGCCGACCGCGTTGGGGCCGACACGACACTGGCTGAAATGTCGCGCCTGGTGGCCCGCGCGCAGACCGGCAGGCCCGCAGCGCAGCGGATTGCCGATGCGATCTCCGCTGTTTTCGTCCCCGCAATTCTCGTGATCGCCCTGGCCACGCTGCTGGTGTGGGGCTTGGTGTTCAGCGCCTGGACCGACGGCCTGCACGCTGCGGTCACGGTGCTTGTCATCGCCTGCCCGTGCGCTTTGGGCCTGGCCACGCCGACTGCGCTGGCGGCTTCTTCCGGCAGGGGTTCGCAGCTGGGCATACTCGTGTCCGGCCCGCAGGCTATGGAGTCTGCGCGCACCCTCGACACGGTTGTGCTCGACAAAACCGGCACCCTCACCGAAGGCCGCATGCGTGTGGTCTCCCACGATCTTTCTTCAGCTGATCTGCTCATTGCCGCAGCCGCCGAAGCACCAAGTGAGCACCCCATTTCCCGCGCCATTGTCGAAGAAGCTGCCCGACTGGATGCCGAGGCGCCGCGCACCAAAGGCTCGGGCTCCGCTGAACAGCCGGTGGTCACCGACTTCGACAACATCCCCGGCGGGGGCGTCAAGGCCCAGGTGAACGGGCACGAGGTGCTGCTGGGCACCTCGTCATTGTTGACCTCCCGCGGGGTCCAGGTGCCAGCGGCCGATAACCACCCGGCAGCAACCGAGGTCGCAGTCGCCGTCGACGGAGCGTTCCGCGGCCGCGTGTGGGTTGCCGACACCGTCAAAGACGCCGCGAAGACCACGGTCGATGAGCTGCACCGACTGGGACTGCGCACAGTCCTGCTGACAGGAGACAACCCGGTGTCCGCGCAGGCTGTTGCCGATTCGATCGGCATTGACGAAGTTCACTCAGGTGTGAAGCCTGACGACAAGTACGCGCACGTGCGCGCTCTGCAGGATGCCGGACGCAGAGTTGCAATGGTCGGCGATGGGGTCAATGACGCTGCGGCTTTGGCCGGAGCGGATCTGGGGGTTGCCATGGGCACGGGAACCGATGTTGCGATTGCGGCCTCGGATATTACGCTCATGCGCTCCGACCCCAAGCAGATTCCGCAGGCCATCCGCCTGTCGCACCAGACGGTGCGCACCATCAAACAGAACCTGTTCTGGGCGTTCATCTACAACATGCTGGCCGTGCCGATTGCCGCTTCCGGCCAATTGGACCCGATGATTGCCGGTGCGGCAATGGCATTCAGTTCGGTTTTTGTTGTTCTCAACAGCCTGCGCCTACTGCGCTTCACATAGGCTGTTCTGCTCCTGGGCGGCAAGTCGATTCTCAGCGAGAGGCGACTTGCCGCGAGTGAATCCCCAGCGGGGTGTCAGTCCATGACGGGCGAATCGGGGTCGTGCTCAGTCTTGTCCTTCGACACGATGTAGTTCATGAGCGCGGCCAGCCCGGTGACCACGATCGCCGTGATCACGGTGTAGAGCAGCACCAGTCCAAAGCGCTCAAACGACTGCCAGCCGCGGGTGAAGATCATTGTCAGCACGAACACGATGAGGGCCGTGATGATGCCGAAGGTGTACGTGTCCTTATAGGACACAGCCTTGGTCGAACCCGAGCGCTGCGAAACCGACTTGTCTTTTGCCATGCCGTCCAGTGTACGCGCGTCCGAATGGCAAGCACTGTTCGGCAGTGTCAGCGCCTCTGTTTAATATGTGACCCAGATGACAAAGCAGTCGCGGAAGGGACACCATGACAGAGCACAGCACAACGGGCAACAGCCCGGGCAGCGGCAGCGCTGCTCAGACCGCAGAGGCGGCAGGACCGCTGGCAGGGCTGAAAATCGTCGAATTCACCGGACTGGGGCCCGGCCCGCACGCAGCTATGGTCCTGGCCGACCTCGGTGCTGACGTTGTGCGGATCGATCGGCCGGGCCAAGCCGAAAAGTCTGACCTCACAGCGCGCGGCCGCAGGATCGTCGAAGCCGATCTGAAAGATCCCTCGGCCGTCGAAAGCGTGCTCGAACTCATTGACCGTGCTGATGTGCTCATCGAAGGATTCCGTCCGGGAGTCATGGAGCGCCTTGGCCTGGGCCCAGACGTGGTCCTCGAACGCAATCCCGGTCTCATTTACGGCCGCATGACCGGCTGGGGACAGGACGGCCCGCTGGCAGACCGGGCGGGGCACGACATGGGCTACATTGCACGCACCGGCATGGCCTCGCTCATCGGCAGCGCTGACAGTGCACCAGTCGTACCGCTCAACCTGGTGGGCGATTTCGGCGGTGGGTCCATGTTCTTGGTCACCGGCATCCTCGCGGCTCTTTTCGAGCGCAGCTCAACCGGCCGCGGTCAGGTGATCGACGCCGCTATTGTCGACGGCACGGCAAGTCTGTCCGCCATGCTGTGGGCTCTGAAAGACACCGGCATGTGGCAGGACGCCCGCGGGCGGAACTTCCTCGACGGATCACAGCCGTCGTACTCCTACTACCGCACCTCCGACGGCCAATATCTTGCCGTGGCACCGCTGGAACCGCAGTTCTTCGAAGAGCTGCGCACCCACCTGGACCTTCCCGAATGGACACAGAAGGCCCGTTTCGATCCGCGGAAGTTCGCCGAAGTCCACCAGCTCATTGCCGAAGCGATTGCCAAGCACCCGCTGGCGCACTGGACGGAAGTCTTCGACCCCACCGACGCCTGTGTTGCACCCGTGTGGTCCATGGAACAGGCACTCGAAGACCCCCAGCTGAAAGCCCGGGGCACGTACACAGAAGTCGACGGTGTCAGCCAGCCGCGACCGGCACCTCGTTTTTCTGCACACGGCCGGTTGGACCCCCGCCCAGTCAGCAAAGAGGCCCAGCCGATCGACGGGATCATCCACGGATGGTCTGTCCGCTAGAACTCAGTACAATACCCATCGGAAAGGGGTGGGCATGCACATTGTCTTGGTCGAAGACGACGAAGTGATCCGCGAAACCACGCAGTTGGCCCTGGAGCGCTTCGGCTATACGGTCACGACTTTCGCAGACGGCCGAGACGGCTACGAATACGTGGCCGAACACGGTGCCGATGCCGTGCTCCTCGACCTCATGCTGCCCACTATGAACGGGGCGTCCATCACGCGAGCCATCCGCGAAAAATCAGCCGTGCCGATCATTGTGATCTCCGCACGGTCCGATCCAATCGACGTCGTTCAAGCTCTCGAAGCCGGTGCGGACGACTACCTGACGAAGCCCTTTGACATGCAGGTGCTCAATGCGCGCATCCGCACAATTGTCCGCCGTTTCGTCACTGCAGGCACAGGGGCGATGGGATTCGGTTCGACTCGCGTCGGACAGGATGCCGTTGATTCATCCGCCCCCACCGGGGGCAGGCAGAAGACCGCTGCCGAAAGCTCACGGTGGGAGGCCAGCCGCAACGACACTGCGCCCATCCTCGGCACCGGCGCAATTCCGGAAGTCCTCGGTCCCACACCGGGACTTCCGAATCCGTCACGAGGCACTCCGGGAGGTTCCGCCGGCAGCCCCGAAACGCGCTCAACGACCAAGTTGGGCTCTCTCGAACTCGACAACAGCAGGCTGACGGTCACCGTCGACGGAGCAGAAGTCCACCTCACCCCCACCGAACTGCGCATTCTTCTGCTGCTGACAGAAGACCCCAAGCACGTGTACTCACGCGAAAAGATCGCAATGACAGTGTGGGGCTGGGAGTGGGCCGGCGATACACGCGTTGTTGACGTGCACATTCAGCGGCTGCGCAAGAAGATCGGTGCCCGCATGATCGAAACCGTCCGCGGCTACGGCTACCGCTTTGCAGGCTGAGCCGTGTCCCTGCGGCTGAAATTCGTTCTTGTTCTTGTCATCGGGGTAGTGCTCACAGCGCTCATGCTCGGCGCGATCGTGCGCTACACCGCCGGCAGCGCCGAAGACACCCTGCTGCGCGGGCAAGCCGAATGGAAACTCGAACAGGCTCACAGTATCTACACCGAGTCAGGTCGGCTTCTGATGGACAGCAGCATCGACAGCCCCCGCCTTCCCGAACAGGCGCGCGAATCTGCCCGGCAGGGACGGACCGTCACAGTGCGTGGGCACCTGCCCGAAACCGGCGAACCGGTCATGTGGGCAGCCATGCCGATCACCGTCGGCGATGAAAAGAAAGTGCTGTCGGTCTACCACTCAGCAGCCGAATACGAACAGATGCGCGAACGCTTCAACAAGAGCATTGTCTTCGCCTCAGTCTTCGGTGCGGTGCTGATCGGCGGAATCGGCGCGCTGACAATCGGGAGTCTTTCGGGACGACTGACCCGCGGGGCCGAAGTCGCCCGGCAGATAGCCGCAGGCGACACCTCGGTGAAGATCGGCGATGTCATCACCACCGGACACGACGAAGTCGCCGACTTCGCCGATGCGGTTGACTCCGCCGTCGCACAGCTGTCAGAGCGCATCGATACCGAACAGCGCTTCACAGCCGACCTGGCACACGAACTGCGCACACCTCTGACCGGGCTGATCACCGCCGCCAGCCTGCTGGAAGAAGACTCGCGACCAGCCGAACTGGTCAAGGAGCGCGCCCGCAGACTGCAGGATCTTGTCGAAGACCTGCTTGAAGTGTCCCGGCTAGAGGGCGGGGCCGCGCACGTCGACATTCAGCCCATGCACGTTGCGTCCACACTGCATGCGCTCATCAGCAATCTGCGGTCATCCGGCGCGGTCGGCGAGCACGTGATCAACGCCGACTTTGCGCTGGCTGATGTCACCATCAACACCGACCAGCGGCGCTTTGAGCGGATCGTCTCCAACCTGGTCATCAACTCCATCAAGCACGGCAGCGACCCGATTACGGTCACCGCAACAGACAGGGCCGTGCGCGTCGAAGACAACGGTCCCGGCTATCCCACCGACATCCTCACGCTTGGCCCCACGCGCTTTTCCAGCGGGGGCGGAGGCGGTATGGGCCTAGGCCTGGTGATCGCACAGGGGCAGGCGAAGCTGCTCGGCATGGACCTGGTTTTCGGCACCGGTCACACCGGAGGTGCGAAAACCGACCTCAAATGGAGCAAGAGCGCCCTGGCCAGCTGAGACAGCCGCTCCCCTGCCTCAAGCACCCCGGCGTGACGCTCACTCGCTCAGGGCGAGTGCCGCCTTGATGTGCCCGATGTGGCTGTAGGCCTGCGGTGTGTTGCCCAGGTGCCGTTCTGCTACGGGATCGTATTCTTCCGGCAGCATGCCCGTGGGCCCGATGAGCGCTTCCATGCGGCTGAACAGATTGCGCGCATCTGCCGTCCGGCCGACCATCTGCAGAGATTCGATCAGCCACGACGTGCAGATGTGGAATCCGCCTTCAAGCCCTGGCAGGCCGTCGTCGTAGCGGTAGCGGAACACCGTGGGTCCTTCGCGCAGGCTGCGTTCAACGGCGTCGACAGTTGCGCGGAAGCGTTCGTCATCTGCCGGCAGCATGCCGGACAGGCCGACGAACAGGCACGCGGAGTCAAGGTCTTCTTCGCCGTAGGCGACGGTGAACGCACCGACCGTGGAGTTGAAGCCCTTGGAGCAGACGTCGTTTTTGATGTCTTCGCGCAGCTGCGGCCAGCCCGCGCCTGCGGGACGGCCGAACTCTTCGGCTGCCGCGAGGGCCCGATCGACCGTCTGCCAGCACATGACCTTGGTGTACACGTTGTGCTTGGGGGCACGCCGGGCTTCCCAAATGCCGTGGTCGGCTTGGTGCCAGCGGTTTGCAACCGCCTGCACGAGGGCTTCCAGCAGCGACCAGTGCGAATCGGACAGTGTGCCGTCAAAGCGGGCAAGGCTGACAATGAGGTCGGCAATCGGTCCGAACACGTCCAGCTGAACCTGGTGTTCGGCGGCATTGCCCACGCGCACGGGCCGCGAACCGGCATAGCCGGGCAGGTGTTCGAGAACAGCTTCGGTCACCAGGGGTGAACCGTCGACCGCGTACAGCGGGCGGAGCTCTTCGACGGTCAGACCCTGTTCGGCAGCCTGTTCGATGATCGTTTCGAGCCACGCCAGGAAGCCGCGGGCTTCAGCCGCAGAGCCGAGGTCCACGAGCGCGGAAGCGGTGAGAGCGCCGTCGCGCAGCCAGGTGTAGCGGTAGTCCCAGTTGCGCACTCCTCCGATGCCTTCGGGCAGCGAGGTGGTGGCGGCGGCTAGGATTCCCCCGGTGGGTGCGTGGCACAGTCCGCGCAGTGTCAGCGCGGAGCGGCCTACGCGATCGCGCGATTGTTCGGGCAGGCTGAGCTTGCCGACCCATTCGCGCGATGCTTCTTTCGCGGCTGCGCGCACAGCTGCTTCGTCTTCAAGGACAGCAGCAGCGGTGTTTTCAGCCGCACCGAGGATCAGCGCCAACACGACGGGAGCGCTGTCTTCGAGTTTGACGCGAGCGACAGCGGTTTCTGATTCGCCGTCCTGGATGACTTTGAACTGCACGCCGGGTGCGACAAGTTCAACGGCTTCTGTCGCACCGCGTACGCGCACACCGCGGTCGGTGAGCTTCAGGCGCACGGGGTAGGCGCCGTAGTCGGGCCGCGGTGCAAAGCGGATGAGCGCTTCGCCTTCGCCTTTGAGTGTGCGCACCAGCACTGCCGAACCGGCTGGGTCGGCCTCGGCAACGGGTGCCAGGTAGTCGGTGACGGACACCTGCTGCCAGCGGGTTTCGAGAATGTGTGTGGCATCGCGGTAGCGCTGCGAGATGGGCAGTGCGTTCGGTTCGCGTGCAGGCACCACGGAGAAGTAGCCTGCGTCGTCGCTGCCGAGGATTTCGGAGAACAGGGAGTTCGAGTGCGGCAGCGGGTGCGGCAGCCACGAGATCTGCGCGGTCGGGTCGACCAGCGCGGTTGTCGTTCCGTTGGACAGCAGCGTGTAGCGCTCAATGGGCACGGCCTCTTTGCCGAACAGCCACGCCCGCCGCAGCGCCACGACCGAGGACAGCACGAGTGCAACTTCGGAAGGCCCGCTCAGCAGGAACTGGGCGGCGGTTTCTGCGCCGGGCGCGCTTTCGCCGCCGTGCCGGTTTTCGGCTGCGGCTTCTGTGACTTTCAGGCCGAGGTCGGCTTCGCCGAGCGATGCGAAGGCCGGTTCGTCCGATGCGTCATCCCCAATGTAGAGCACGGTCGGCTGGCCCAGACGGCGGCGCAGTTTGTTCAGGGCATCGCCCTTGGTGGAGTCGACGACAGTGAGGTCCACGACCTCTTTTCCGCGCACGGAGCGCACGCCCGAAAGCGCTTCGAGCCGTGCCACAGCGTCTTCTGCCTGGCGGCGCTGGGCACCTTCGAGTCCGCGCAGGTGAATGGCCGCGCCGGAGGGCTTGGGTTCGATATTGAGTGTCGGCATGGCCGCGTGCACCGAGGCAAGACCGTGGCGCAGGTTCGACAGCGCGTGCTGTTCCGACCGGGAGAGAGACTCTTCGAAATCCGTATCGGTTTCGCCGCCGTGGGAGCCGACCAGGTGGACTTCCCTGGGCAGTCGCGACATAGCGGCGAGGTCTCGCAGGGACCGCCCAGAGATCACTGCCGAGGTGGTGTTCTCAAGTTCTGCCAGTGCCCGCAGCGCCTGCACCGATTCTTCTTTCGGGTAGGCGTGGGCGGGTGAATCGACAATGGGGGCGATGGTGCCGTCGTAGTCAGTGGCGACAAGAAGCTGTTCGGCACGGGCCAGCTGCTGGATAAACCGGAACAGCTCTGGATCGAGTTTTCGCAGAGCCGTCTGTACGTCGATGCCGTGGGCATCGGCTGAGCTGGGACCGATGTGCGCGTGGTTGCTCATTCCCTATCCTCGCTGATTGCGCCGGTGTTTTTCCTATTGTTGCGTGTAAAGCCCCCAACCGCATAGACCACCCCGATGATCGTTGCGGCAGCACCGGTCAGGCCCATTTCTGACAGTGCTTTCATATTCGAGCCTAAGATCATGGCGACTGCAAGGAGCAGGTGGACGGCCGCGGCGATTGCGAAATCAGTGGACATCCGCTGGTGTTTTACGCGCACGTAGATCCAGGCTTCGAGCAGTCCGTGCAGCAGCGCCCACACCATGATTGCCGCCCGCACACCGCCGACTTCTGTCGCGAAGGCCAAAAAGCCTGCCGCGGGCAGGACCACAACGGCCTGCCCCAGCAGCTGGGTGCGCAGGGCGGGGGTTTTCGCCGCCTGGCCCAGCAGCATGAGTCCCTGCACCACGATGTAGGCCAAAATGAGCAGCGCTGCAGTGCGCACGCCGACGGCGGTGTTGAAGGGGCTGTCGACCTCCACTCGCGGCCAGAACACCACGACGATTCCGAAGATGACCGACCACAGCCCCCGGGCAATCATCCACGTGGCTACCCGGCCGTAGTGGGTGAACTCGTTTTCTTCGGCCGCAGTTGCGCGCGCTGTCTGTGAGCCGCGGGCTTCGCCCGGGCTGGAAACGTCACTTTGCCGAGACATGCAGCTTGTCGCCGTCCTGGGTCAGCTGAGCTTCTTGCAGTCCCTGCTGTGCGGCACCGGAAATGAAGGAGCCGTCTTTTGAGGAGAAGTGCGATGTGTGGCAAGGGCACACAATCTTCTCTTCGTCCACCTGATTGACCAGGCAGCCCTGGTGCGGGCACACCGCGGAGAACGCTTTGAACTGGCCCTTTTCCGGCTGCACCACAACGAAGTTGTCCTTGATGACGCCCGAGCCTTCGGGAACATCTGCGGCGTTGAGTTCGATTTCGCCGAGGTCCTGGCTGGAGCAGGCGGCAAGACCGGCACCCGTGGCTGCCGCAGTTCCAATGACGCCTGCGCCCTTGAATACATCGCGCCTGCTCATGGTGGACATAGATGTTCCTTCCTTCGAAGTGTTTGTGCCCAGCTTCGCACAGCCGGGTTCACAAAACCTGAGAGCCCCCGCGGCCTGCCTTCCGCCTCGTCCCCCTGTGCGCAGTTGCGTCCCGACCAGACTGTGCCGCAGGTGCTATTCGGTGAGGTCCCCCGGCTCGTGCCCGAGGATTTCCTCGGCACCGGCAACGCCCTTGAGCAGTTCCGGATCGATCTGCTCGCCCGCTTTGATGACGGTGAACTGGCCGGTCTGCTCGAAGATGACACCGCGAACATCCTGCGGTTGGAAGATCCCGTTCTGGCGCAGCGCGGCATAGAGGTCAACGCGGGCCAAGTGGGCCCGCTTGAGCCTGTCTTCGAGGACTTCGCCATTGGCCATGACGACGATGGGGTGCGGGGCCGTGCGCGACTGCGCACCGAACCTGCGGTTGGCATACCGCATAATCGACGCGAGCGTCAGGATGCACACCAACGCTATGACGCCCGTGGCGAGCGTGGGCTTATTGCCGAGGATCACACGGCCGGCAACGGAGCCGAGCATGATGACCGCAATCGTGTCGGTCATGTACAGCGATGACAGCGAGCGCGCCCCGTAGAGTCTCACCAGCAGCGCCAGGAAGAAGTAGATGCCGATGGCGGCACCGATGATGAACGGCACCCGCCACAGTTCGATGCCGAGGTTCGCAGCGGTTTGGGACCACCATCCGACCGGAGGCGTCATTCCTGTTCCTCTCTTCTGCCCGGCGCACGTGTTCTGCCCAGCGCGCGGCGGGTGATGGGCCGGACTGACCAGCTGCGCATTGATGACGGTGCTCGCCAGCCGAATCGCAGCGACAGCAGGCGGAAGACGGTCACCATTGCAATGACCCCGACTTCAGCCCACCAGGCGATGAGGTCGATCTGGTAGAGCCCGGCGGTCACGGCCGCGCCGACGACGGCTGGGATGACGTAGAGGTCAGAGCTTTGGAACACGACCGGAACCCGGTTGGCGAAGACGTCGCGCAGCATGCCGCCGCCCACGCCGGTCATGAGTCCCAGCAGAATGGCCGACAGGATCGGCATGCCGTAGTGCAGGGCTTTCGTAGTGCCTATGACGACGAACACGCCCAGACCAATGGCGTCGAAGAACACGATGCCGCGTTCTGCCTGCACGACGCGCGGGCCGATCAGGTACACGATGACGCCTGCCGCTATGGGAATGAGCAGGTAGACGGGGTGCTCAAATGCCGCCGGACGGGTGGACAGGATGAGGTCGCGGGCGATTCCCCCGCCCGTGGCGGTGAGCATGCCCAGCACGATTCCGCCGGTGAGGTCGATGTTCTTTCGCGACGCCAGAAGGTTCCCCGACAGGGCGAACGCGAGAACGCCCACTAAGTCGAGGATGTAGAAGTACATTTCTGTCGACGGCATAGCGCCTCTATTATTGCTTGCCCGCCCTTTCAGCGCGGACTGTCTCGCCCTTGAAGACCGGTGGCCGTGCTCTCACCCGAACCTGGTGTCCTAGTCTGTGGTGTAAGGCACACAGCAGAAAGGCGGCCATGTTCAAGCAGTCGGACAAGCTCAAAGACGTGCTCTATGACCTGCGCGGTCCCGTTCTGGCAGAAGCCCAGAAAATGGAGGCCGCAGGGCACAAGATCCTCAAGCTCAACATCGGCAATCCGGCTCCGTTCGGCTTTGAAGCGCCCGATGCGGTGCTGGTCGACATGATCAAGCACCTGCCGGAGGCTCAGGGGTATTCAGACTCACGGGGTCTTCCGTCCGCTCGCCGTGCGGTTGTGCAGTATTACGAAACTCGTGGGATTGAGAACCTCGATTCTGACGAGGTGTTCTTGGGCAACGGCGTTTCTGAGCTCATCACGCTGTCACTGCAGGCACTGTGCAATCCCGGTGACGAAATTCTGGTGCCCAGCCCCGACTATCCGCTGTGGACCGCCTCGGTTGCCCTGTCCGGCGGCACGCCGGTGCACTACCGCTGTCTTGAAGAAGACGACTGGAACCCCGATCTCGAAGACCTGGAAGCGAAGATCACCCCGCGCACCAAGGGCATTGTGGTCATCAACCCGAACAACCCGACCGGTGCCGTGTATTCGCGTGAAACGCTCACCAAAATCGTGGAACTGGCCGACAAGAACGGACTGCTGATCTTTGCCGATGAAATCTACGAAAAGATCACCTACGGCGATGCACAGATGATCAACATGGCCTCGCTGACCGGGGAGGACGTGCTGTGTCTGACGTTCTCGGGGCTGTCGAAGGCCTACCGGGTGGCGGGCTATCGTTCCGGCTGGCTGGCCATCACCGGGCCGGACTGGAAAGCCCAGGACTACATTGCCGGGATCAAACTGCTGGCGGATATGCGCATGTGTGCCAATGTTCCTGCCCAGTACGCAATTCAGGCGTCCCTTGGCGGACGCCAGTCGATTGACGATCTTGTGCTGCCGCAGGGCCGCCTGGGCGCACAGATGGAACTGGCCACCCGCAGACTCAACGAAATCGACGGCGTGGACTGCGTGCCCGCCCAGGGTGCCCTGTACCTGTTCCCCCGTTTGGACAAGGACCGCTTCGGCATTGTCGACGATGAACAGTTCGCCCTGGACCTGCTGCGCGAACAGAAGATCCTCGTCAGCCACGGCACCGCCTTCAACTGGGAGGACACCGACCACTTCCGCCTGGTCACCCTGCCCAGCGTCACCGATCTGGCCGAAGCTCTCGACCGGCTTGAGGAGTTCCTGGCCAGCTACGACCAGAAGAGCATGCACGCATAAGCCGGGCGGCGCCTCGGCGGGGTGCTGCTCGTCTATTCTTAACGGGAAAGATTTCTTGGAGGCCCGATGTCCTGTTTTACGGTCGGTGTTGCCGGTGGGACCGGCAGCGGGAAGACGACGCTGACCCGTGCGCTGCTCGAACGGTTTTCCGGCCATTCTTCAGTTGTCTTCATGGACAACTACTACAAGGACCAGTCGCACCTGACGTGGGACGAACGGGTGGTGACCAATTACGACGCCCCCGAGGCCTTCGACGTCGAACTCATGGCCGATCACCTTCGGCAGCTGCGCGCTGGGCAGGCCGTTGACTGCCCCGTGTACAACTTCGCCGAACACAACCGTGCCGCTGAAACCATTCGCGTGGAGCCCTCCCCGGTTTTGGTGGTCGAGGGGATTCTGCTTCTGGCGCTGCCGGAGCTGACGGACCAGCTGGACCTCAAGCTGTTCGTCGACACGGACGCAGATGTGCGGATTCTGCGCCGCATTCAACGAGACGTCGTTGAACGCGGACGGTCACTGGCTTCGGTTGAAGAGCAGTACCTCAAAACGGTCAAGCCGATGCACGAACTCTACGTTGACCCGTCTAAGCGCACCGCGGACCTCATCGTCCCCGAAGGCGGACGCAACATCGTCGCCCTGGACACACTCATCAACAGGATCGAACGCGAAGTCAGCTGACCGGCTGCTGATTCCGAACAAGCACTTGCTGTTTTTGCATTAAGAATGCGGCGGGAGCAGAACGCTCCCGCCGCATTGTTGATCAGTTACTCAGACTGGCCCTTCAGACTCACGCAACTTCTTACGGCCGCGGTAGTAAGTATCTATAGCGTTCCAGGCTGACAGCCCGAAAGCCGAAACCATGCAGAAAAGCACCGCCTGGATACGGTTGTCCTGATTCCACACCAGCACTAGTACCAGGAGAGTCACACCGACAGCACCTACGGACAGGCCGCCGAACTTCTGCCAGCACTTCTTCTTCAACTTTGAAACTTCATGCTGCGTACTCATGTTCTAAGAGTAGAAGCGGATCCGCGGGCAGTCGACACCGTGGAATTGAACCCCTTACAACTTGAAAGAGATTCGCTAGAACTGCTCACCGTGACGAGTGGGTGTCATCGCTCAGCCTTCCGTGCAGCTGCCGAGTGACATCGTCCATTCCTATGAAGTGAACTTCTGTGCCCAGTTCGGCGTACTTGGTGACGATCGCATCCAGCGCGGTGACGGTCGAGGCGTCCCACACCCGCGTGTGCGTCATGTCGATCACCACAAGGTCGGGGTCTTCTGAATAGCCGAACTGCGTGGTGAGGTCATTGCTGGAAGCGAAGAACAGTTCACCGGTGACCGTGTAGCGGGCTCGCGCCCGGCTGCTGTCGGGATCACTGTCGAGGTGCCGCTCAACTTCCGCAAAGTGCGCCACCCTGCGCACAAAGAGGATCGCGGCTGCGATGACACCGGCCCCAACACCCACCGCCAGGTTGCCGCTGATGACGACGAACACAACGGTGATGAGCATGATCGCCGTTTCAGACTTCGGCATGCGCTTAAGCGTCTTCGGGGCGATCGAACGCCAGTCGAAGGTCTGGTAGACGACGATCATCATGACCGCCACAAGGGCAGCCATGGGGACCTGCCCAACAGTGTCCCCGAGCGTGACCACGAGGATCAGCAGAAACACTCCTGACAGGAAAGTTGAGATCCGCGTGCGGGCACCGGAGATCTTGACGTTGATCATCGTCTGCCCGATGACAGCGCAGCCGCCCATCGCACCGAAGAACCCGGAGACCATATTCGCGATTCCCTGGCCCATGCTTTCGCGGACCTTCCGCGAGTGCGTATCCGTGATCTCATCGACGAGTTTGGCAGTCAGCAGCGACTCCAACAGCCCGACAACCGCCATCGCCAAAGAGTAGGGCGCAATCGTTGTGAAGGTCTCCACGGTCAGCGGGACATCGGGCAGGAAGAAGCCGGGCAGGCTGCTGGGCAGTTCACCCTGATCACCGACGGTCGGCACGCTGATGCCGAAGGACACCACCGCAATCGTCATGAGCACGATTGTGATGAGGGGAGCCCACGCGCTGGGAAGGAAACGCGGAATCACGATCAGCAACACGAGTCCGGCTGCCACCAGCCAGTAGACAGCACTGGGCACATTGAACAGGTGCGGCAGCTGTGACATGAACACGAGGATCGCCAGAGCGTTGACGAAGCCGACCATGACACTGCGGGGTATGAACCGCATGAGCTTCGGTGCTCCCAACAGCGCCAGTGTCACCTGAAAGACTCCGGCGAGGATCACGGTGGCAATGAAATAGTCGAAACCGTACAGGCGCGAAACCGGGGCGATGACGAGCGCGACCGCCCCCGTAGCCGCCGAAATCATCGCCGGGCGGCCGCCGACTATCGATGTCACCACCGCCATGATGAAGCTGGCGAACAGACCGACCTTGGGGTCAACGCCCGCAATGACGGAGAACGCAATGGCCTCCGGAATGAGAGCCAGTGCCACCACCAGCCCGGCCAGCACCTCGCGCGACAGCATCTTCGGCGAGCGCAGCGCTTCCGCAACGGTCGGTTTGGCGCGGTAGCGGTTCGGATCTTCCGGCAGCGGGGTGAGGGTCTCCATGGCTCTAGGCTACGAGTGCCACACACCGGGTGTGCACGAGATTCCCCGAACACCCGCCCGAACGGCTTTCAGCGGGCGATTTCACAGGCCCGTCTGCTGGCCGAACCACGTCAGCTGATCGGCAAAGGCCGGCCGCCACACCTGCCACGAATGACCGCCGGGATATTCGCGCCATTCAAGCTGCATGCCGGCAGCCCGGCCTTCGTCACACAGCATTCTGAGCTCATGGCGGTAGCGATCGTCTTCAGCCCCGACTGAGAAGACTCCCCGCACCAAGGGATAGCGCCGCTGCTTCATGAGGTCAGCCGGGTTGTTCTGACTGTATGCGCGTTCATCCCCGTGAAAAATCACGTCGACAGCACTGGCTGAACCTGACACCTCGGGAGCTGCTTCACCGGAGAAGTTGAGCACCAGCGAATATGCATCAGGCGCCCGAGTCACAACCTGCAGCGCACACGTGCCGCCGTTCGACAGCCCGCCGATCCCCCACCTGTCTCTGTCATGGGTGACCTGAAGGTTCTTTTCAATCCAGTCAGGAACATCCCGCTGCAGATACTCAGCAACATTGCCTGCCTCGGAATCCGAACACAGCGGACTTGTGAGCGAACCGCCCAGCTGATCGACCACGACCACCACGGGAGCGGCACCGTCGTGTGCGGCGGCGTAGGCATCCAGGCTCATCTGCATTTCACCGGCATCAACCCACGTTCGCGGAGCCCCAGGCTGACCGGCCATGAGAACCAGCACGGGCAGATCCCTGCCGCCTGCGTGCTGGTAAACGGGCGGCAGATAGATGACAGCCGGGCGCGGATTCCACCCAGACCGCGCACCGGGCAGCTGCGCCTCGACAAGGGTTCCGCGCCCAGACACCTGCCCGTCCACGGGCCCCTGCGGAACATCGCCCAAGCTGCGGTAGTCCGCGCCCCCGCCCACAGCCCCAGCCAGTGTCCGGTAGGCCCCGAACCGCGCATTCATGGCACCCAACATTCCGGCGGTGCTCAACAACACTGCCACCGCGATCACGGCAGCTGTCGCCGCGCGGCCCAGCTTCCACAGCGGCTGCAGGCGCAGAAGCCTCGATAGGGCCGTCGCATCCAAGCCAACCAGCACCGGCTGGCGGGGCCACAGGGCCAACAGGGGGAGGAAAACGCCAACCCACAGCAGGGCCCAGATAATCCAACCGAAGGGATCCACAAAGGGCAGCCACAGAACATCGAATACGAACCAAGCGGCCACGGCAAATGCCGTGGGAACCCCGAGCACAAACATCCAGCCGGTCCGTGAAAAGTGCAGTCCGCGCAGCAGCACAACGACGATGACCGCTGCGACTATGAGAACACCGAAGGCGAACTCGGGCCCCGCTCCCAGCAGGAGAACACCGTCAAGGGCATTCCGAAGCCACGTCATCGTCGGTTCTCAGTCTTTGGATGAGCGCAGCAGCTCTGATCCCAAGCGCACGGTGTCGCGCACGCTGAGATTGGGCAGATAGGCGTGACTGACAGCGCGGGCAGCGCGAGCCAGATCAGCGACTTCGGGTACCGCCAACCACATGGTTTCCGTGCGCGGCTGGAATTTGTGCTTAAACGCGTACAGCGAATTGAAGCCGTAGACCGGTTCCAGGCGAGCGCTCAGCGCGGCAAGCACCGAGTGGATCATGCCCGGCTCATCGGCTTCTGTGACCAGAGGTGCGCCTGACAGCGACAGCACACGCAGCCCCTCATCCTGAGCGCTGATAATGGCCCGCGCAATGAGGAACTCCATGACCGGTCGGAAGCCGCCGTCGCGCCTGCGCATGAAGTCCAGCGTCAAACCGATGACCTCGCCGTCTTCGTACACCGGCATCCACGACGTCACCCCGTGGACCGTGCGGTCCTCGTCGACGGCGACAAGCAGGCGAACCTCTGGGTCGTCAAGCTCCGCGACCCCACCGAGTGTGAAGCCCATTTCCGGCAGGGGCTTCTGTTCGGCCCAGTGCTGCGAAATCGCCTCGATCTGATCCCGTATGGCCAGCGGCGCGCTCTCCCACGTCATCCACTCGGCTTCCACACCCTCCTTCTTCGCACGGTTAACAGCGGTGCGGACGTCTTGGAAGGCTTTGCCCTTGAACTCCACCTGGCCCAGATCGACCACGGTTTCGGTTGCCACCGGAACACAGGACCATCCCCAGCTGCGTGCGACATCGGCCGCGGCATCGTGTACGGAGTAGAAGATCGGCACCAGTCCCTGCCGAACCGCCCAGCGGGAGAATTCGTCCATGACGTCAGACAGTTCCTCCGGGCTGGCCGCCGGATCTGTGACAGTGAGAGCGGCACCATCGCGTCCGCGGAAGGCAATACCTGCCCGCCCGCTGCCGCTGATCCACACGCTGTTGTCTTTCCACGTAGTCATCCAGCCAAGCGTTCCCGCGCCCACCCTGCGCAGAATGTCGCGGTAGGGCACCGCCGTCTGGTCGCTGCTTTCGACCACTCCCCTGGTCACTGCGCGCAGAGCGACCACGACAATGACCGCCCACGGCACCAGGGTGCCGATGTCCAGGGCAAAGCGACCGAACGCATCGTCAGCTGTCAGGGGACCCACGGGGCTCAGAAGCCGCAGACCGGGCACGATGTGGATGATGTAGTCCCACACGAGCCTTCCGACTGTCGGGGTCTCACCCAGGTGGGAACGCAGAAGAAGACCCGCCGCCACAGCGACAACAGCACCCAGCACGACACCGGAGAAGACAAACAGCGTCAGCCTGCGGTACCACCCGGCGACAGGGCGAACCGGGAACAGCTTCCACTTCCACACAACCACCGCAATGACCAACAGTGGAATGATGATCGGCACGAACAGCTGCAGCCCCGGGCCGACGGCCGGATCAAGCCCCAGAACAGCACCGGATTCATCCCAGTAGCGGTACAGGCCGGAAATCGTGGCCGCGGCAATGGCAGAGCGCAGGAGAATGTAGGCCTGCAGGAGCACCGTGCCGATGGCCGCGGCCTGTCGACCCCGGCGCAGTCCGGGCAGGAAGCTCAGCTGCACCAGCCACGGCATAGCCAGGCGGATAATCGAGCCCAGGCTGGTGCTGCGGCTGAAGGCCTCTGCCCGCTGGCACGCCGCTTCGGTCCCGGATGCGCACACCGCCTCTATCTGTTCGGGTGTGATTGACGCTTCAAACAGGTATCGCACCGAGGCCAGGGGGCCGATGAAGTATTCGGCGCGCATTGAAATCACGGATGCGGCGATGATCGCCACGATTCCGGTGACGATGAATTCACGCGCTTCAAGCCGCGAACCCACGCGGCGCTTGGGGATGGGCCCGCCGATCACACGGCCGGCAGCAAGCCCGATGCCCACCGCCACCAGGTGTTCGAAGTCCCGCGCCTCACCTGCGCACGTGACCATCACGGCCAGGTACACGCCCACCAGCAGAATCACCCGGCGGCGCATAACGCCCTCCGTCAATCCGGCCGCAGCAACCCCGGTGGCAAACAGCCACGCTCCAACGGACGAGGACGGGGTCTCGGCAAACACGCGGAACCATTCCACGGGGGTGTGGGCGAGCGCCCTGGACACGAGTGTGACGAGCACAATTGAGGCCGTGTGCCCGACGACGCCGATGATCGCATACCTCAGCGAACCGAGTCTGCGCTCGGCCCAGATGCCCACAGCAAGCACCAGGACTACGACCGCCGCGAAGTAGCAGGGGCTGACCGAACCAGACGGCAGCAGCCGTACGAGGATCCCGGACTCATCGCCAGCTGGAGTTTCTGCCACAGCGGACCGTTGGAAGTCCCAGCCCGCGAGGACCAGCACGGCAAACACCGTGCTCACGGGCCCAGACCGCAGCCATTCGACGCAGGCGTGCAGCGCTGCACGGCCGCGCATCGGTGCGGTTTCTTCTTGCACTGAACTAGTCATAAGGCTGATAACTCTATAGCCCAATTTCTTCGTACGTCGTCAGGTTTTCCTCCGCTTTTCCAAAGGTTTTCCTCCCTGCCGCCTAGAATGGGGCCTGTGAACGGCAGACGATTATGACGAGCAATTTCTCAAACTCGACCACACTCGCCGACGGCCGTGTGCTCGTGTGGGACGAATGGGGCGAGCCCACCGGTGTGCCGCTGCTGTACGTCCACGGCACCCCGGGTTCTGGCCGCGAAGCTCAGGTTCTGCACCACGCCGCCGGACGTTTGGGAATCAGGATCATCGCCCCGCACCGGCCGGGCTATGGCGGTTCTACGCACCTGCCGGGGCGCAGCGTTCTCGAATGGGCCGAGGACGCGTACACGCTGCTCGATCAACTGGGCCTGCCCGCTGCCATGCTTCTGGGCTTTTCCGGGGGCGGTCCACACGCTATCGCCTTTGCGCTGCGCTATCCGAACCGGGCCAGCGCTGTCGGTCTGATTGCGCCTGCCGGTTCGCCCACCGGTGTTTCTGCTGTGGTCTCACGAGGCGCCTGGGCGGTTGGCATGCCCGTTCTGGCCGGGATTCTGGGGCTGCCGCGGTTGGGTCGGCGGCTGGTTGCCCGGTCCGGCAGCCGCCGACGGTCACTGCGTGCGGCCAGCATTTTCACTGCTTCTTTGGATACTGCCGTCGGCCGGGGCCGTGAGCACCTGCGCGGTGCCGTGCGCGATTCCTGGGCGATCTACGGTCCGTGGAGCCGTTTCCTCAACTGGAATCAAAAGGGGCTGCCGCCGTTCCTGCTGTGGCACGGCGAAGACGACACTACCGTAAAGCCCGAGGTCAGCCACCGCATCAGCCGTGCGCTCGCTGGTTCGCAGCTGACGATTCTGCCCGGTGTGGGGCACGTCAACGCCCTGTCTGAGCACGGCGAAACGATCCTGAGTGAACTGAAAAGCGCAGCGGAATCCGCGCGCTGAGAACAACTCAAACGATCGTTTGGTTTGTGTTAGCTTAGACACAAACTGCTCCCCAGATCGGAGGACACTGATGTCAGACGCGTACATCTATGACGCAGTGCGAACCCCGCGCGGTAAGAACCGCGGCGGCGCACTGCACGGCACCAAACCCATTGACCTCGTGACCGGCCTCATCGACGCCGTTCTCGAACGCAACCCCCAGGCTGACCCCAACCAGATCGACGACATCGTGCTCGGTGTTGTCACCCCCGTTGACGAACAGGGTGCGGTCATCGCCCGCACCGCAGCGATTGCCGCCGGACTGCCCGACACCGTGGCAGGTGTGCAGCTCAACCGGTTCTGCGCCTCGGGCCTGGAAGCCGTCAACACGGCTGCCCAGAAAACCTCGGCCGGATGGGACCAGCTGGTGCTCGCCGGCGGTGTCGAATCCATGTCCCGCGTCCCCATGGGCGCAGACGGCGGCGCGTGGGCAGAAGACCCACAGACGGCCTACCACTCCTACTTCGCACCGCAGGGCATCGGCGCTGACCTCATCGCCACCACCGAAGGCTTCACCCGCGAAGACTGCGACGCATACGCCGTCGAATCGCAGAAGCGCGCCGAGAACGCCTGGCAGAACGGCTACTTCGACAAGTCGATCGTCCCGGTCAAAGACATGAACGGCTTCACCGTTCTGGCAGAAGACGAACACCGCCGCCCCGGCACCACCGTGGACGACCTCGCCAAGCTCAAGCCGTCCTTCACCAAACTCGGCGAAGAAGTCGGCTTCGACGCTGTCGCACTGCAGAAGTACACACACATCGAG
The DNA here is from genome assembly GCF_902500275.1 of Brevibacterium sp. Marseille-P9724. NCBI lineage: Bacteria > Bacillati > Actinomycetota > Actinomycetes > Micrococcales > Brevibacteriaceae > Brevibacterium > Brevibacterium sp. Marseille-P9724. The sequence continues at coordinate 103,361 of NZ_LR722992.1, forward strand.
AAGATCAACCACGTCCACCACGGCGGAAACTCCTCCGGCATCGTCGACGGCGCGGCGCTGACGCTGGTCGGCACCAAGGAAATCGGCGACAAGCTCGGCATGAAGCCGCGTGCGCGCATCGTCGCCACCGCCGTCACCGGTTCGGACCCGACGATTATGCTGACCGGGCCCACCCCGGCCACCGAAAAGGTGCTCAAGACCGCGGGGCTTAAGGTTGAAGACATCGACCTTTTCGAACTCAACGAAGCATTCGCGGCTGTTGTGCTCAAGTGGATGAAGGACCTCAACATCCCGCACGACAAGGTCAACGTCAACGGCGGCGCCATCGCCATGGGCCACCCGCTGGGTGCCACCGGCGCCATGATCCTGGGCACGCTGCTGGACGAACTCGAGCGCCGTGACCTCAAGCGCGGCCTCGCCACCCTGTGCATCGGCGGCGGCATGGGCATCGCAACCATCATCGAGCGAGTCTGAGGGGAAGAACCATGACTGAATACACCGGATACGACTGGTCCCAGAGCCCCGACGGAATCGTCACCATCACAATGGACGATCCCAACAGCGGCGCCAACATCATGAACCAGCACTTCCTCACCTCGCTCGAAGGAACCGTCGAGCGCCTGGAAGCGGAAGTCGACTCCATCACCGGCGTCGTCATCAAGAGCGCCAAGAAGAAGATCTGGTTCGCAGGAGCTGACCTCACCGGCTTCCTCAACATGCCGCAAGAGGCACTGGAACCCGAATTCGAAAAACTCGAACACACCAAAGCCCTCATGCGCCGACTGGAGCAGCTGGGCAAGCCGGTCGTCGCAGCCATCAACGGTGCGGCACTTGGCGGCGGCTTCGAAGTTGCGCTGGCCTGCCACCACAGGATCGCCGCATCTGACAACGGCCGCATCCAGCTGGGTCTGCCCGAAGTCAGCCTGGGCCTGCTGCCCGGCGGCGGCGGTGTCACCCGTGTGACCCGCATGCTTGGCCTGCAGAAAGCACTCCAGAACGTCATCCTGCCGGCCAAGCCGTTCGACCAGGAAAAGGCACTGGCCATCGGGCTGATCGACAACGTCGTGCCCCTGGACCAGATGGACGAAGCTGCCCGCGCCTGGATCAAGGAAAACCCGGCACCCGTCAAGCCGTGGGACGAACGCGGTTTCAAGATTCCCGGCGGTGCACCGAAGGACAACCAGGGCCTCGTGGCTGCACTTCCCGCCCAGCTGCGCAAGCAGCTCAAGGGTGCCCCCATGCCGGCCCCGCTTGCCGCAATGTCAGCGGCAGTCGAAGGTGCCCGCGTGGACTTCGACACCGCCTCGACAATTGAGTCCCGTTACCTGATCAGCCTGCTCGCGCACCCCACGTCGACCAACATGATCACGGCGTTCTTCTTCAACATGCAGGCCATCAAGGCCGGCAAGTCCCGCCCCGAGGGCTTTGAGAAGTTCCAGGCCACCAAGGTCGGTGTTCTCGGTGCCGGCATGATGGGTGCTGCCATCGCCTACGTCAGCGCGAAGGCCGGCATCGACGTTGTGCTGAAGGACGTGTCGAAGGAAGCAGCCGAAAAGGGCAAGGACTACGCCCGGAAGCTCGAAGCCAAGGCGCTTGAGCGCGGCCGCACCACCGAAGACAAGTCGCAGGCACTCCTGGACCGCATCACCACCACCGGTGACGCTGCTGACTTCAAGGGCGTTGACTTCGTCATCGAAGCTGTTTTCGAGAACGTCGACGTCAAACAGCAGGTGTTCCAGGAAATCCAAGATGTCGTCGAACCCGACGCTGTTCTCGGTTCCAACACCTCGACCCTGCCGATCACCACGTTGGCAGAAGGTGTCGAGCGCAAGGAAGACTTCATCGGCATCCACTTCTTCAGCCCTGTCGACAAGATGCCGCTGGTGGAGATCATCCGCGGCGAGAAGACCTCGGATGCTGTGCTTGCGAAGACCTTCGACTTCGTTCAGCAGATCCGCAAGACGCCCATCGTGGTCACCGATTCGCGCGGCTTCTTCACCTCGCGCGTCATCGGTACGTTCCTCATGGAGGCCATCGGCATGGTCGGTGAGGGCGTCGAACCGCAGATGATCGAACAGGCTGCCCTGCAGGCCGGCTACCCCGCCGGTCCGCTGCAGCTGATGGACGAACTGACGCTCACCCTGAACAAGAAGATCGCGGACGCAACCCGCGCAGGCAACCAGGCTGAGGGCAAGCGCTTCGAAGAGTTTGGTCAGGACGTTGTTGCCTGGATGCTCGACGAAGGTCGCCCCGGACGCAAGGACGGCGCAGGCTTCTACGAATACGAAGACGGCCAGCGCGCCCGCCTGTGGCCAGGTCTGCGTGAGAAGTACAACTCCAAGCACGAAGGCGTCGACATTCACGAACTGGGCGAGCGCATGCTGTTCGCTGAGGCAATCGACTCCGTCAACTGCCTGGAAGAGGGCGTTCTCACGACCGTGGCCGATGGCAACATCGGTTCGATCCTCGGCATCGGCTTCCCCGCCTGGACCGGTGGTGTGCTCCAGTACATCAACGGCTACCCCGGCGGCATGAAGGCCTTTGTTGCCCGCGCTGAAGAGTTCGCGCAGAAGTACGGCGAACGCTTCGCACCTTCGGAATACCTCAAGAAGCGTGCAGAGGCAGGCGAAGCCTTCCTCTGATCCGCGTGTGATGCGTGTGGCTGGGTAGTTGCCGCGCAGGCGCGGGGACGTGAACTGATACAGCTGCGGGGGCGGTTGCGGACTTTTCCGCGACCGCCCCCGCAGCTGTTTTTCTTGCCTACTCGGCAGTTCTGCTGTCTAGGTGGAATACGGAGGCGAAAACGGCGATTTCCCCTCCGTATTCCGGCTAGACGGCAGAGTAACTTTGGCAGGCGGGTGACTGAGTGGGTGGGGGGCCACCGGCACCTCTGGTTGCGTCAGCCGGTGATGGCTCGCACCGCCAGGTAGAACACGCTCGGGCCCAGCAGGCAGCCCAGACCGGTGTAGAACGTGGCGGTCATGGCGCCGTAGGGCACCAGGCGTTCATCAGTGGCGGCGAGCCCTGCGGCGACACCGGAGGTTGTGCCCATCAGCCCGCCGTAGATCATGGCGGATTTGGGGTTGTTCAGTCCGATGAGCTTCGCGGCAATAGGCGTCCCAATCATGACGAGCACCGACTTGACCAGACCCGCGGCGACGGACAGGGCAATGACGGTTTCGGATGCGCCGACTGCGGTTCCGGTGACCGGGCCGACTATGTAGGTGGCTGCTCCCGCACCGATTGTTGCGATTGATTCCGCGTCCCGGTAGCCGAAAGCCACGGCAACACCGGCCCCGACGACGAACGACAGCACTACACCGATGATGAGCGACAGCGCACCGGGCAGCCCGGAGCGTTTGAGTTCGCGCACATCGATCCCGTAGGCAGTTGCGACAATTGCGAAGTCACGCAGCATGGAACCGCCCAACAGCGCCATGCCGCCGAAGACTGCGATGTCTGAAATGCCCTTCTTGCCGCCGGTTGCCAGTCCGCCGAAGTAGGCGAGCACCAGGCCCAGCACGATTGCGATGGCCGAGGCCTGCAGCCGTCCGCCCGTGAGGGCTTTTGACAGCCAGCCGGAGACGATCATGATGACTGCAACGACCACGAACGCCACCAGCAGGTCGAGGTCTTCAAGGACTGAGAGAACTGTGTCGAGCATCAGCGGTCACCGCCTTCGGGTGCGTCGGCTGGTTCTGCAGCGTCGGCTGGTTCCTCGATATTCGGCAGAGGTTCGCTCGGGGCACCGATTTTGGAAAGCAGCGGCACCATGGCCAGGCTGGCGACAGTTGCGGCAGCACCGGCGGCCAGGGCAACGGGACCGGCGCCGACAGCCGCGTAGACGTTTTGGATTGCGGCCATTGCTACGACAATCGGAATGTACATGGCGTTCCAGAACAGCACACCGTGTTCTGTCGGAGTGGGCAGTTTGCCTTTGCTGCGAAGCCATGTGGTCAGCGCAATCAGGAGGATCATGCCGAAGCCCACTCCCCCGACGTTGGCATCTACGCCCAGAAGCTGGCCGAGGATTTCGCCGATGATGGTGCCTGCCAGCACGCTTGCGGCGAGCGCGGCGACTCCGTAGAGAATCATCGCTCGCTCCTTTCGGATAAACGGTTAGAGGATTGACAGGTTGAAAGCTGCGACTGCGCACAGAAAAGCCGGTCCGCGGCGGGCGGACCGGCTTTCAGTTCAGATGGTTCAGCTGGTGGGCTTTGCCAGCTGGTCGGTCTTGGGCTGGTGCGCAGCGTGGTTGAAGAACGCGCGACGGCCGAGTTCGTAGATCCAGCACATGACCCAGCCGATGGCGACGCACAGTGCGGGCAGGAGGACCCACATGGCAACGAAGACGATAAGGGCGATGATCGCACCGATGACCTGCATAAGCGACCTCTTCACTAAAGCGGATTAGGACATTCGAACCCAGTCTACCCCGTCCAGCGTTTGTGCACACTTTTCCGGGCGGGCTCTCAGGTGCCAGCCGCCTACTGTTCCCAGGCGCGAGGTGCCAAACACTCGTCCCGTCACCGCGGCATGTTCGCAAAGCGCGATTTCGCACCCTGGAATGCGACGGTGATTTCGCCGGTGGGTCCGTTGCGGTGTTTGGCGACGATGATCTGAGCTTCACCAGCCGATGGTGATTCGGGGTCGTAGACGTCTTCGCGGTGGATCAGCAGAACCATGTCCGCGTCCTGTTCGATCGAACCGGATTCACGCAGGTCAGACACCATGGGGCGTTTGTCGGTGCGCTGTTCGGAGGATCGGTTCAGCTGGGACAGCGCAATCACGGGAACCTCAAGTTCCTTGGCCAGCAGTTTGAGCGAGCGGGAGAATTCGGAGACTTCCTGCTGGCGTGATTCGACGCGCTTGCCGGAGGTCATGAGCTGCAAGTAGTCGATGACGACCATTTTGAGATCGTGCTGCTGTTTGAGCCTGCGGCACTTGGCACGGATTTCAGTGAGCGCCATGTTTGGGGAGTCGTCCATGTACAGCGGGGCGTCGTTGATTCGACCCATGGTGTTGGCCAGGGTGGTCCAGTCGCGGCTCTGGTCGAGGTCACCGTGGCGCAGGGCCTGCAGCGGGATGCCGGATTCGGCTGACAGCAGGCGCATGGTGAGTTCCTGCCTACCCATTTCCAGCGAGAAGATGACGGTGGTCTCGCTGTTGTGGATGGCGGCGGAGCGCGCGAAGTCCAGGGCGAGCGTTGATTTGCCCATACCGGGGCGGGCGGCGATGACGATCATCTGCCCGGCGTGCAGGCCGTTGGTGAGTTCGTCGAATTCGTAGAAGCCGGTGGGCACGCCGATGGTGTCGCCGTCGTGGGCACCGGAGCGCTCGATTTCTTCGACTGTCGGCCCCAGCACGTCTGCCAGGCGCACGTAGTCTTCCGAGGCGTTGCGCTCGGTGACCGAATAGATTTCGGCCTGTGCACGGTTGACGAGGTCTTCTGTGTCGCCTTCGGCGTCGTAGCCCATCTGCACAATGCGCGTGCCGGCTTCGACGAGTTTGCGCAGCATGGCCTGTTCGCGGACGATGTTCGCGTAGAAGCCGGCATTGGCGGCCGTGGGCACGGACGAAATGAGGGTGTGCAGGTAGGCGGGTCCGCCGATCCTGGCGATAGAGCCGGCTTTGGACAGGGCGTTGGCCACCGTGACGGCGTCTGCGGGTTCGCCTGCCGCGTAGAGGTCGAGGATGGTGTCGTAGATGGTTTCGTGGGCCGGAATGTAGAAGTCGTCGCCGCGCAGGAGTTCGACAACGTCCGCAATCGCGTCCTTGGACAGCATCATGCCGCCGAGCACACTGGCTTCGGCGTCACGGTCCTGCGGTGGTGTGCGCAGACCCGCGTCCGCGTGTTCCCATGTGTTGTCGGCCATCTGTCCCTTCCCCTGATGCGCGGGGCTCCCCGCGGCTCACCATCATAGGACCACCCGCTGACATAGCCGGTCCGGTCCTCTTACGAGGCGGAAGTCGCCACCCTTCTCCCGCCCGGCTGCCCTGGGGTCACCTGGTCAACCGAGGAGCGCCATGATTCCAGGCACGCTCAGGATCGCCACGTAATAGGCCATGAAGAGCACGCCTGCGTGAATGCGAAGGACTCGAATGAGCAGACCTGAGAGCACCCCGACCGTCAGCACCACCACGAGACCGAGAATTCCGCTTTCCCACAGGCTCACCGCAACAACCAGACCGACAAACGCAGCGATAATCGCTTCGTGGCTGACCTTAGAGACGACGAACTTGGCTGCCGTGTGCGCGTAGCGCATTGAGAACGGGTAGGCGATGAGTGCGGCAGCGATAACGCCGATCAGTGCGAGGCCGAAGAACTCCCAGCTGGTCAGTGCGTCCGAAATGTTGTAGTGCTGGCCGCTCTCCGCGTCAGTGTGGAAGACCGGTGGCGCGTTGAACAGCGGTGCAGCGGGGCCCGCAGAGACCGGGCTCAGAGGCAGGCCAAACGCAATAAGCGGAATCATCGCTTCCGCAATGTAGGTCGATTCTGTTGTGCCGTTCTTCGCGGCAAGCACGGTTGTCAGCCTCTGATAGCCCTGCTTAATGCGCGAACCAGCCAGTTCACCCATAAGGACTGTCATAGCTACAGGGGAGAAGACAAAGGTTGCCGACGATACGACTGACGTACTCACAGTTGCGAGCTTTTGCGTGCGGTCCAGTTCTCTGAGCGGGTTGGGGAACCATCCGCTTCGCTTCTTTTCTCCCTGTTCTTCGGGCACGGGAGCGAGGTACACGCGTGAGGGGGTTTCTCGTGCCATTTCTCTGCGGTTGAGCGGAACGGCAGCGCGCAGAAGGTCGAGCAGCAGGGGGCCCGTAGCAATGCCGAGGAAGTAGCTGGTTGACACCGAGGTGTCGAAGGAGCCCAGCCAGGCGTTGAGACCGAGCACGATTGCCGCAAAGGGAATGATGGCAAAAACTCCGGCCCATTTGCCTGCCGAAGCGTAGCCGATGCCGAATGCTGCAACGAGGAACAGCCACGGGGCAAGGTCGCCGATCAGCTCGCTGAATGGCGACAGAACAAACGAGAACACCATTGCTGTGGGAACAGCGATGAAGGCGGAGATAATGGCTGCCGAGACAGCCTTGCGGAGAGCAACATGGGGCAGCCCCAGTGCCCGCATTTGGCGAGCCTCGTCCAATAGCGGGACAGCCATCGTGTCGCCGGGTATGCCCAGCAGCATCGTTGGAATTGCATGGGTCATGTGTTTGGAAACAGCCGCTGCGAAGAAGAATGTCCAAACGCCGGCCGGAGGGACTCCAAGCAGGATGACTACAAGCGTCAGCGGAGCAATCGTTGCTGTTTCATCGGTTCCCGAGACAATGCCGATCAGTGAGAAAACGAGTGCGCCAATGAGCGCCATGAGGATCGCCAACGGCAGATCCGCGAGGAGGAGTTCCATCAGCGTTCGCCTCCCTTGTCAGCATTTGATTTCTGAGACTGTTCGAACTCCTCAAAGACGCTTGTCAGACCTGCCTGCTCGAGCTCCCTGCGCGACATTTCGCTCGCGTCTTCAAGTGAGCCCAACCCCTTCGGGTCGGCGGCAAGCTCGGTCACAATGCTTTCGATTCGACCGGCCTCATCAGGCGTCTCGACGATCTCTCGGGCGGGCTTTGCAATGAATGCGGTGACGAAGCCGGCTCCGAGGCAGCCGACCAGCGCAGTCGCGAGTGACCACACGTGCACCAAATCGGGGTTGTCGATAAACAGCCCGAAGAGGGCTCGTCCGCCATAGAGGCCGATAAGGGCACCGATAATGCCGCAGAGGACCCCGGCCAAAAGCGTTTTCGGACGGACCGTGTCGTTCCACACGAGAAGGTAGCCGCCGGGATCTCCCTGGGATGCGGCTGAGTCAGACAGATTGCTACTCATCGTTGAGCTCCAGATGTAATAAGTCGTCGAGCGACAATGGTCAGGCAGTAAGCGCCCGCTTAACGGCGGATGCGCTTGTGTTGCCCTTCTTTAGGTCAAACCAGTCAGTCGCTTCTGCGACTTTTCTGAGGTCTATATCGGTGCAGATACCTGCACCGTGCAGAAACCACAGCAAATCTTCCGTTGCCAGATTGCCCGTAGCTCCGGGGGCAAACGGGCAGCGACCCAACCCACCGGCAGAGGAGTCCACTTCGCGCACACCAGTCCGAATGGCGGCTGCCACATTCGCAAGCGCTTGTCCGTAGGTGTCGTGGAAATGCACTGCGATGTTGGAAGGTGCAAAGCCGGCTTTGTAAAGATCTTCAAGGAGAGCTTCGACCTGGGCAGCGTGGGCAACGCCGATGGTGTCGGAGATGACGACTTTTGCGGCCCCCGCTTCGAGAAGCTCGGCTGATCGAGCAACAACTGCAGCTCGGTCGACTTGCCCCTCCCACGGATCGCCAAAGCACATCGAAAGATAAGCGCGGCTGGGCACCCCAGCACTGCGTGCTTCGCTGACGACCTCAGCGGCCTGCTTGACACTGTTGTCGGCACTTGTGTTCATGTTCGCCTGGGCGAAGGATTCGGTCACCGAGGCGAATACTCCCACTGCATCGATCTGTGCATCCAGTGCACGTGCCAACCCTTTGAGGTTGGGAACAAGGGCCGTGAACTTCACACCGGGAACGCGCGGCAGCCCCTTTACAACAGCTTCGGCATCCGCCATCTGCGGAACCAGGTCCGGCCGGACAAACGAGGCGACTTCGATGGACTTGAGGCCGGCATTGACAAGCTCAGTGCAGAAAGCAATCTTCTCTTCTGCGCTAGTCAGTGTTGATTCAGCTTGGAGTCCATCACGGGGGCCGACTTCGTGGATAGTAATAGGCTCAGCCAGCCATTCACCTGGCTCGACGGTCACCGGGAAGGCATCACTTCGCTTCATCAGCTGTCCTCTTCGCGAAGCTGTCGAAGTGCCTTTTCCGCCTCTTCCGCGCGAATATTGCCGGTTTGGACGAGCACCGCAGCCACGCGAGTGACTTCTTCACCCTCAGCCCCTGCGGCCGACGCAAGGGTGCGGGCGTGCAAAGCCATGTGTCCCTTCTGGATACCTTCGTCTGCGAGTGCGCGCACAGCAGCGATGTTCTGGGACAAACCAACAGACACAATGACCCGCGACAGTTCGTCTGCGGTCTCTACACCGAGAACTTTCGTGTTGGCTTTGGCGACGGGGTTCGACTTTGTTGCGCCACCGACGAGTCCGACGGGCATCGGCATTTCCAAAGTGACCGAAAGGTTCCCATCGGCGTCGCGCTCGAACCGTGAGAGAGATTTGTAGCTGCCGAATCGAGCGGCATAGGAGTGCGCACCCGATTCGACCGCTCGGGTGTCATTTCCTGTAGCCAGCACAACGGCGCTTACACCGTTCATGATGCCCTTGTTGTGAGTGGCAGCGCGGTAAGCGTCTGCCTCTGCCAGTGCCGCGGCGTCAAGGATCGACTCAACAACCTCTTCGCCGCCAAGGTCCTCCGGCGACAATACGGCACGCGCGGTGTACACGCGCTCAGTGGCGAAGTTGGACAGAATCCTCATGAGGACGCGGCCGCCGGCAATCTTCTCAATGCTGGGCTTGAGAGCTTCCGCCATTGAGTTGACGGCGTTGGCACCCATTGCGTCGCGCACGTCGACGATCAGATGGACGATCACCTGAACTCCGCGTTCAGTTTCGACGATGCGAGCTTTGAGATCTTCGCATCCCCCACCAAACTTGACGAGGATCGGGTCGACCGAGTTTGCCTCTTCGATGAGGCCGCTTTTGGCTTCTTCTAGGCGAGCTCGGGCCGCATAGGGGTCCGAGACGCCGATGACCTGAATCTGCGCGATCATCTTGGGCCCGGTGGAACTAGTGGTGAAGCCGCCGTGTTTCAGGGTGTGGCGTGCAATGTTGGATGCCGCTGCAACAACCGACGGTTCTTCAGTTGCCATGGGGACGAACCGGGGCTGACCGTCAACAAGGAAGTTGACACCCAAGCCAATCGGCACGCCGATGACGCTGTATACGTTTTCAATCTGTGAATTGGCGCGATCGATGGGCAACGCGGGGCCTGCGTCGAGCACTTCGCGTGTTTCTTCATCGAGTCCGAGTCTCTCGGCGAGCGCATCGCGACGTTCCTGCGGCGTGAGTTCTCGGATTCCCGACCAACGAGCATCTGACATTGTGCTGACCTCCAAAGCAGTTTCGGGCATGCAACAACACCACTGTTGTTAACTGGTTCACGACGCTACGCCAGCATCACGTCCTTCAAAATGTGGATGAACACCACAATCAACGGACACTGAGTGTGGACATCACACATCAGGCTTCAAGGTCGCAGGTCAGTCGCCAAAAACGAACCGCGATCTCGATGGAGAACAGCCGATTCGGTTCCCTCCAATCGCCCAACAGATCGTCGAGCCGACTAAACCGCTGAGAAAGTGTGTTGACGTGAATGAACAAGCGCTCTGCTGCAGCACGCATATTCCGGCCTTCTTTGCAGTAGGCAGTCAAGGCATCGAGCAGCGGTGTAGAGCGCCCAGCCTCAACTAAGGGGTACGCCTCCACATCGAACAACGGCCCCAAGTGCATCTTCATGAACTCGGCGCGGAATTCTCGAGATGTCATCAACAACCACGACACCGGCTCAATCGCTTCGGCCCTATAGACCTTCGACGGCCACTCCCCGTGAGTCAGTGCCTGCAGCCACGATTCAAGCTTCGGCCACTGCTTGGGCGCATTTTCATAGAAGTCACGAGCTGTCTCGCAAGTCCAAACAATAACCGGTCCGGGAATAGACCCTGCCCGCTGCTTGTGGAGTTCATCACCGCGAGTCGCTGCGACCACCGCAACCGTCGTACCGCGAATGCTTGCGGCAATGAGTTTTCTGTCGTCCCGGACAAATGACTCCACAGTTGACACTGGCTCCTGGGACACAATGAGCACAATCTGGTCCGAAGGATCGAAGCCAGCGTCTTCAAGGAATTTGAACGGCTTAGCACCGTGCCGATTGAGTATGTGCCTGGTCAGTGCAGCTTCCCGCCTATTGTGCGCTTGGATCAGGTGCGCATGGTGAAGGGAGAACGCACCCAGGCACAGTTCCGCCAAGCGGACAGCCACGTCTGACTGCAGCGCCTCCACCACTTGTCCGGGGTACTCGATGAGCAGAAAAAACCGGCCGTAGATCTTGGATCGAACCGGCACACAGGCTAATGGCGAACTGTTGCGCAGGCGGTGGCAAACCCGGTCTTCTAGGGGAAGGAGATCATTCAAGTTGAAAGCCTCCTCCTCGATCTGGAATCCAGGCGAGGATGCGAGCGTCTCTCCCCGAGCGTCGATGAGCATCAGTTCCGCCGCGAATTCGGCGCTGGCCTGCGCCAGAAGCTCCGACAGTGTGCTTCCGCGAACGATGTTTTCGAACAGCTGGCTCAGCTTGTCGGAGCTCTTCCTCCACGACGCAAAGTAGTTTTCCCAATGCGCGAGTCGCTTGAGCGCTACTTCTGCATTGGCTTCCATGTCTGTGAAAGCCAATGACTTCCAAATGGTTGCCGACGCGATATCGGCAAATGAACTGATAGTCGCGATCTCTTCCGGCGAATATCGCCGTTCGCTGCGCGAGCTGAGGAATAGGACTCCCACCACTCGCGAATGCGCAATCAGCGGCACTCCAGCCAACGACACGAGTCCCTCTGCGGTCACTGCTGTGTCGAGGTTTTCGGATCGGACAAACCGGTTGTCTTGAAAGTAATTCGGGCTGACCTTTGCGGCCTGCGAATTCACGACCAGTGTGGCCATTCCGGTATCAGGCAACACCTCAAGTCCGGAGAACTCCCGGCTGACGGCTCCCTTTGAGGCACGAACCTTGAGATACCCGTGCTCCGGGTAGTACTGAGACAGGTAAGTTACGTCCGACATCCCGAGCGAATGAACGAAGCCGACGATCTCGTCGAGAATCTCGTCTGTTGTTCTGACGCTTGTGATGGTTTTCGTGGCTTCGTGAATAGCCAGAAGTTCCTTGTTTCGCCGCTTGAGGTTGTCGATCTGAGAACGCAGTCGCTCAAGTTCTGCTTCGACCTCATCGCGAAGTCTGTCGTCTAAGCCGTACTGCCTCAAACTGCTCGGACGCCAGCTGTTTTCAGCTTCCGAAGCGCCGGCAACATAGCCGCCCACGGCTTTCAGCATCTCTGCCAGGACTTCTGCGTCGGCAGACTGCAGGCGTCCCATCTCACCCCCCAATAAGCACTGCAACAGTGTGGATGAGCAAGCCCGCCAGGCAGCCGATGACGGTGCCGTTGATGCGGATGTACTGCAGGTCTTTGCCCACGTAGAGTTCGATCTTTTCGGCTGCCTCGCGCGCATCCCAGCTGGCGATGGTGTCGGAGATGACGCTCGTGAGCTCACCGCCGAAGGACTCCGCTCCGTCGGCAACGGCCACGGCCAGAGTGTGGTTCCACTTGTTGGCAAAGGCTTCGTCGTCTGTCATGCGGGCGGCGAATTCGGCCAGTCCTTCGCGCAGCTTCTGCTGGACCGTGCCGTCAGCTTCGAGCACGGAATCGCGCAGAAGGCGGGATGTCGATTCCCACATGGCAACAGCCGAGGTGACCACCGCCTCGCGCGAGAGCATGTCAGCAAGTGTTGCCTCGAACCGCTCAGCAAGAGAAGACTCCTCTTGCAACTGTGTCCCTAGCCCGGTCAGCCACTCGTTGAGCGCTGCCCGAGCGCGGTGGCTGCGGTTGTCGCGCACATCGGCAATCCAGCCGACGATTTCGCGGTGCAGTTTGTCCGACACCATGCGGTTGGCGAACCTGGGCACCCATTCGGGGGCGCGCTGGCTGACGATGTCATCGACCACCTGCGGGTTGTACAGCAGCCAGGAGTGCGCTTCCCCGGCAACGAGGTCGACCAGGTGTTCGTGCGCACCATCGGCGACGATTTCCTGCATGAGTCGGCCCAGCACGGGTGCTTTGCGCACCTGAATAAGCCGGGGAACCAAGACATCGCGGGTGAGGTCGGCAACGGCCTCGTCATCCACCCGATCGAGCACATACTGCAGGGCCATACCGGCACGGCAAACCACTTTGTCCTGTGAAGAGGGCTTGCTCAGCCATGCACCGACTCGCTGTGTGACACGGGCGGATTCCACTTTGGGTGCGACGGTGTCGTAGGTGAGGAAGTTCGAAGCGACAAAGGCCGACAGGCTTTCGCCCAGCACGTCCTTTTTGCGCGGAATGATCGCGGTGTGCGGAATCGGCAGGCCAAGCGGGTGGCGGAAGAGTGCGGTGACGGCAAACCAGTCTGCGAGCGCACCGATCATGGCTGCTTCGGAACCTGATTTGACGAAGCCCCACACGCCCGTGCTGTCAGTGAAGATGACGGTGGCCAGCCAGATGAGTGCGGCGGCTACCAACAGGCCGGTGGCCAGGGTGCGCATGCGTCGCAGCGCTATGCGACGATCTTCTTCTGTCACGGGTGTGTTCTGCTGTGTGCTCACACGCTCATTCTTCCAGTAGTCGCCGGGGTGCTCAGTCACAGTCGCCCCTGCCGCTCACGGCAAGCCGAACCGCTGACCCAGCCCCACCCACCTCACGTGAGAATCAGGTTCCACGTCCCTGCCGCTACAGCCGCACCAATGGCAGCGGCACTCATAAGAACCCCGACCGCCACGATCACAGCGTCCCGCGCATAAAAGCGCGACTGGCGCAGCTGGGTGCGACGGCTGGTGCCGAAACCTCGGCCCTCCATGGCCATCGCCAGGCGGGTGCCGCGGCGGATTGCCTGGACGAGCAGCGCGAAGGCCACCGGGACCACCCCGCCCAGCCGGCGGAGCAGCGTGTCGGGGCCGACACCTCGGGCGCGGCGGGCAAAGGACAGCGTCTGCCATTCGGCAGTGAACAGCGTGACCAGGCGGGTGGCGGCGAGCGCTGACATGACGAACCGCTCCGGCAGGTGCAGCTTCTGCACCAGGGCGTCGGCCAGGTCGGTGGGATCGACGGTCGATGCGATGGCGATTCCGGGCAGGGCGAGCGCCAGCACGCGCACGCCGATCGCGGTACCGGATGCCAGCGATCCGGTGGTGATGAGCAGCGGGCCGATGTGCACCAGTACGTCGCCGGTTTTCTCCGCCAGGATTGTTGTGGCCCATGCGGCGATGAGGGCCGCGCCGGGCAGGAACCACAGGCGTTTGAGCATCGCGCCGATCCGCAGGCCCGTCAGCGGCAGCAGGAGCACCTGGAGGGCCAGCATGACGGATGCGCTGACGATGTCGATGCTGAACAGCACACCGCACATGAGGATGAACGCGAGCGCCGTTTTCGACAGCGGGTTGGCGCGCACAAACGCGGTGCGCCGGCGGATGGGCACCAGCAGGTCCACCTGGACGGGGGCTGCAGACCTGGGCAGGATCACGGCACGAGGCGCCGCCGGACTGCCCGCCACACCCTCACCGGGGGTGGGGGTTGGCTGGGCGGCGGTGTTGTGGTCAGGCGAATTCACAGCGCACCGCCCCGAGTGTGTTGATGAAGGCTTCGTCGTGGCTGACCGTGACGACCGCTTGGCCATCGCGCAGTTCGTCGATGACGAGTTCGGCGAGCGCTCGCCACGTGCGGGCGTCTTGGCCGAAGGTGGGTTCGTCAATGATGAGTATGCGCGGCCTGGCCGCAAGCATTGCGGCTACTGAAAGGCGGCGCTTTTCACCGCCGGAGAGCTGCTGCGGGTGAATGTCAGCCAGATGTTCCAGGCGCAGCGCGGCCAGGAGCTGTTCGGCGCGGTCGTCTGCCGCTTGGGGGTCCCAGCCAGCGCGCTGTGGGCCGAAGCGCAGTTCGTCCAAGACAGTGGCCCGCAGGAACTGGTGTTCGGGTTCTTGGAACACCATGCCGATGCGGGGCACGAGTTCGCGGGAGCTCCACCGGAAAGGGTCACTGTGTTTGGGTGGGCGGACGGTGCCGCCTAGGGTCGTCAGCTGCTGGGCTGCGGTGAGCTGGCCGTATGCGGGTTTGAGCAGACCGGACAGCGTGAGCGCAGTGGTTGATTTTCCTGCACCGTTGCGGCCGGTCAGGGCGAGCGCTGTTCCGGCGTGGATGTCGGCGGTCAGTTCGGCGACCGGTTCGCCGCCTTCGCGCTGAACACCCAGGCCGTCGGCGCTCATGAGTGTTTCGCCAATGCTCGGCGCGTACGAGGCAGGTAGGGCGGCATCGGGCAGCCACAGTCCGGCTGCCTCCAGTGAGGAGCGCAAGGCTTGGTCGCCCAGGATGGCGTCAGGGCTGCCGTCGGCGAGAACACCGCCTGGACCCAGAACCACAATCCGGTCGACGTGTTCGGTCCACACCGGCAGGCGGTGTTCGACGATCAGCATGGTCGCACCCGTGGCTTCTTGTGCGGCGATGATGGAATCGCGCACGGATTCGACGGCTGCCGGGTCGAGGTTCGCGGTGGGTTCATCGAGTACCAGCAGGCCCGGCTGCATCGCGACGACTCCGGCGATGGCCAGGCGCTGTTTCTGCCCGCCGGACAGGGCTGCCGTCGGGTGGGTCAGTGGGACGTCGAGGCCCACAATGTCGAGGGCTTCGGGGATTCGGCGGGCGATTTCGTCTGCGGGAATGCCGACATTGGCCATGCCGAAGGCCACGTCGTCGCCGACTTCGGCGAGGATCACCTGCGAATCGGGATCCTGCAGGACAAGCCCGGAGATTCCGCGGGCGGGGTCCGGTGGGAGGCCGTCAACAAGGAGTTCGCCGTACTGTTCGCCGGATTCATCCGGCAGCACACCGGCTACGGCGTGGAGGAACGTTGATTTTCCAGCACCCGAACCGCCGACCAGCAGAACTTTCTGCCCGGCTGAGATTTCCAGGTCGAGGTCGGAAACGGCTGGTTCGGCTCGGCCGGAGTGGTACCAGGTGAACCCGCGGGCGGACACTGCCGCGGGTCGGGATGACGAGGTGGTGGTCACTTATCTGCGGGACTTTCGCTTTCTGAGGGGCTCCCCCGGTGACCCGCCCCTTCGGGTGAGGATGCGGCGTGAGGTGGGCGGCGCCTCGGGCGCGGGTCGGTGCCGGATGCGAATCCGGTCAGCACTCCGGTCCGTCGGACGGCGCGGTAGACGAACCAGCCGCCCAGACCGGCGAATACGGGCCCTGAGACCAGGGCGCAGGCGGCGAAGACCAGCTGCCATTCGAAGGCCCAGCCGGCGTTCCAGAAGATGTTGTCGGTGATGGACACCGAAATGGCCGGTGCGAGGCCTGCGAGTACGGAAATGCCGAGGGTGTAGCGGCGGTAGCGGGTCAGGGCGAAGACGAGTTCGGTCATGATGCCCTGGCACAGGCCGGTGAACAGGATGACCGGACCGAAGACGGAACCGAGGAGGGCTTCGGTTGCTGCGGCGATGAGTTCGCACACGATTGCGGCGCCGGGTTTGCGGATGATGAGTGCTCCCACGGGCCCGGCCAGCAGGTAGAGGCCGCCGACCAGGCCCGTGGTGGGTGGGAACACGAGGTTGAACGGGACGTCGATGATGGGCCGCAGGGACGTCCACGCGAAGTACACAGCACCGAGTGCCACGGCGAGTACTGCCGCGACGATGATGTCAACGGTGCGCCATTTCAGGCTGCGTGTGGGCGTGGTGTGTGCGGTGTGGGTCATCGGGGTCTTTCAGTTCATGTGCGGTTGGGGGTTGTGTGCTGGCGGGGTGTGGTGCGAGCTGTCCGGTCTGTCCGAGCCTCGGTTCGCCCGGAGGCGAAGGCTGAGAGTGCGCCGGTGGGCACGATTGCCCGCCACAGCAGCCATGCACCCAGTCCCGAAATGATAATGCTGGATGCGATTCCGCAGGCGGCGTAGACGACCTTGAACGTCATAGCCCATTCGGCGAAGTACATGACGATTTCCCCGACAACCAGTGTGATGCCCGCTCCGAGGCCGGATAGGAGCATGACGGGCAGGTTCCATTTGCGGTAGAAGAAGGCCAGGAACACGATTTCGGCGCCGGCTCCCTGCAGGAGGCCGGAGATGATGGCGGTTGCGCCGAAGTGGGACCCAAGTACTGCTTCGACGGCGGCGGCGAGGGTTTCGGCGATGATGGCCGCACCGGGTTTGCGGACGATGATTCCGGCGAGTGGCCCTGCAAGCACCCAGATGCCGCCGAACAGGCCGACCAGCGGTGGGAATGCGACGGTCCAGAGTTCGAAGACGCCCCAGATGGCGGCGACTGCCCAGAAGACGACGCCGACAGCCACAGCGATGACGACAGTGACGATGATGTCAACGGTCCGCCAGCGCAGGCCGCTTTTTGTCTGCGGGCGCTGTGAGTGCGGGTTCTGTGGCTGGGCTGACGAGGCGGTGGTTGGGTTGGTGTGGTTTCGTGGGTTGGCTTGGTGTCCGGTTTGGACACGGTTGTCCTGTGTCATGAGTCCTCCTCAAGGCAAGGAGGGGTCAAGAGTGTGCTCGACTTCCTTCGCCGGTGCTAACCGGGCAGGTTCGAGGGTCTGCGGCATCGCACTCTCAGCGCCCTTGTTCGGATCTCTAGGTCTGATCCGAGGCGCTCCCCTGTCGTACGGGCGCAACTTTAGCAAGGACAGTGCGCTGGCGCTCAGGTTTGGGTGGTCTGAACGGCGGCATAGGGAGGCTTCAACTGAACGGAAAGAATATTTCATTTCATTAGCAGCAGGCCGACGGCTCCGGTAGGCTTTCCGCAATCCGTCCGCCAAAGCGAAGGAATACGATGTCGTCATCAGCGCAGACAGACACCGAAAGGCAACGCGGCACATGGCTTGTCAATCTATTGACTGGAATTGAGCGGGCCGGCAACAAACTGCCCCACCCCTTTTGGCTCTTTCTGCCCCACCCCTTTTGGCTCTTTGCCGGGCTTGCGGTCATCACCCTTCTGCTGAGCGCCCTTCTTTCGAAGCTGGGAGTCAGCGCGGTTTCACCAGCCGACAACAAGGAAGTCGCCGTCGTCAACCTGCTCAGCCCAGACGGCATCAACAAGATGATCACGGAAGCCGTGCCGAACTTCACCGGCTTCCCTCCCCTTGGCCTGATCATCATCGTGATGCTCGGAGTGGCAGTCGCCGAACAGTCCGGCCTCATCTCCGCTTCCATCCGCGGCGTGGTCGCCAGAGTTTCGCCGAAATGGCTGACATTCGTTCTTGCCCTTGCCGGGGTCACTGGTTCGGTTGCCTCCGATGCCGTCTACGTCGTGCTCATTCCGCTTGGCGCCGTCACGTTTAAGACAGCGGGACGTTCACCTGTGCTGGGTGCGGTTGTGGCATTCGGGTCGTGCAGTGCCGGCTTCAACGCTTCGCTGCTTGTCACCGCCACTGACGCAATTCTGGCTGGGCTTTCCACCAGTGCCGCTCAGCTGATCGACGAATCCGTCACCGTTTCGCCCGTTGCCAACTATTTCTTCTCAATAGCGTCTGCGATCGTCCTTGCTCTGATCGTCACACTGGTCACTGAGCTGCTGCTGGTTCGCACCACGAAGGACATGATCGATGACGAGCCTGACGAAGATGCTGCCTCAGCGGATGATTTCCGTCTTAGCCCGGCCGAGAAGCGCGGAGTCATTCTGGCCTTCATCGTCGGCTTCGTCTTCCTCGCGGTCTACCTTGCCGCCCTCCTGTGGCCGAATTCCATCTTCCATGGCGAAGAGGGAATTCTCGACAGTCCGCTGCTGAGCGCCATTGTCGTGCCCATCGCGCTGATGTTCGCGGTTGTTGGTGTGGTCTACGGTCTTGTGACCCGTTCCATCACGAAAGCGCAGGACATTCCGGAGATGATGGGCAAGGGCCTTCTTTCCCTGGCCCCCGTCATGGTTCTGTTCTTTGCCGCTGCGCAGTTCGTGGCCTATTTCAAATGGTCGAATATTGGGCCGATCATTGCGATCAAGGCGTCTGAACTTCTGCAGCAAGCACAGATGCCGACGCTGGTGATGTTCGCCGGGCTGGTGCTTCTGGTGGCGCTGCTGAATCTGCTGATCACAAGCGGATCCGCGCAGTACGCGCTGATGGCCCCGGTTATCGTCCCCATGTTTATGCTGTTGGGCGTGTCGCCCGAAGTCACTCAGATGCTGTTCCGCATCGGCGATTCGCCGACCAATATCATCAGCCCCATGAGCCCGTACTTCGCCTTGGCGCTCGGCTATGTACAGCAGTACTATTCGCGCGCCCGGATCGGCACTCTGCTTTCTCTGACCTTGCCGCTGTCTGTGGCGATGCTCGTGGGCTGGTTTGCTTTCTTCGCCCTCTGGTATGCCCTCGGCCTGCCGCTGGGCCCCGGTGTGCCGGTTCGCTGATCTTCGCTGCCTGTGAAAGGAGATAACTTTATGTCGCACGTACGTGCAGTGCATGATTTTGTCGAAAAGAACATCGAATCTGTCCTCGATGACCTCGACCGGCTTGTCAGTCTCGAAACACCGAGCAGCGATCGTCGACTGTTGGACAGATTTCTCCGGGAATTTGAGCCTTTTGTCGAGCAGCGCCTTGGCACGCCAGCCAAACGCCAGCTCCACAATGGCGGGGATCGGGGTGACGTCCTTGATCTCACATGGGAAGGGTCGCCCGGCGTTGAGGGCACGTTGCTGTCAGTCTGCCACTACGACACTGTTTGGCCAGAAGGCACACTTGCTGATTGGCCGCTGACCCGTAAGGGCGACGTTCTGACCGGCCCGGGCGTTCTGGATATGAAAGCCGGAATTGTGCAGACCATATGGATGGTCACCGCGCTGCGGGAATTGGCGATACCGCATCCTGCAATCCGCCTGCTGCTGACCGGCGATGAAGAGATCGGCTCTTCTGCCAGCCGTCCGCATATTGAAGATGCGGCATCCGAAAGCCTTCTGACCTTGATTGCTGAGCCAAGTGCCGGAGGGGATATCAAGGTACAGCGAAAGGGAACGGTGATGGCCGACATCACGGTTCAGGGAGTCGAATCGCATGCTGGCCTCGATCCAGAAAAGGGCGCAAGCGCGATCCATGAACTCGCCCGGCTTGTTGGCCGAGTAGCGGACCTTGCGGACCCGGAAAAGGGAACGACCATCAACGTTGGGATCATCAACGGCGGTTCCGGCAGGAATGTTGTTGCCGGTACAGCACGGTGTGAAGTCGACGTTCGCGTACAGGACGCTGATGAAGAAGACCGTGTTGTAGCGGAGCTGGAAGACCTTGCGCCATACGACAGCCGCTGCACCGTCACAACGGAGATTGATCGCAATCGCCCGCCGATGAACCCGAGTGAGCGGGTCAACGAGCTGGTCGCTGTCGTCGAAGCGATCGGCAATGAGCTGGGCAGCACGATTTCGACAAAGCCCGTGGGCGGAGCTAGCGATGGCAATTTCATTGCAGCCTTGGGGCTTCCGGTGATCGACGGCCTTGGCGGGATCGGTGCCGGGCCGCACGCTCGGCACGAGCACATCACCGTGAGCGGACTGCCCCGACAGACGGCTGTCATGGCCGGATTGGCAGCGCATTTGACCAAGTGACCCGCACTGGTGGTCACTGTTTGGCGCCTGTATTAGAAACGGCAGGTGAGATGCAGGCGAGCGCTGGACCGCTCATCTACTGGGGGTGAGTGCCGCCTCCACAAAGCCTATTGAACGGCCTTAGCGATTTCATAGAGCCGCGCTGGCATTGGTCGTTCAAGTTCCCACACGATCTGCATGGGTTTTTCGCCCTCGTGACTGACGTACCGCGCATTACCCAGGCAGGTGTACGGTTCGGTGCCGATCTCACCGACCTTGGCTTCACGCACAAACAAAACAACGTTCGAACCATCACGTTCGTGGTTGATGTACCTCTGTCCGGTAGGTGATTCCGCCCGCGTCAGGCTTTGCGATTCCCAGTGGAAAAGCGTTTCCGTCAATGCGTAGTCGCGGTACATGGTGCTTGGCGAATAGTCAGCTGCCGACTTGTTCAAAGTCACCAGAAGGATGTCGGTTTTCAGTTCAGGAACCCATTTGACGCCTTCACGAATGCTGCCGGGTTTTTCACTGTTTATTGACCCCACTCCAAGGCCTGCAAGCAGTTCTTCGCGTGAGTAGGTTGCGTGACTGCGTACCGGTTGAGTTTCCAGACCACCACTTAAGGGTTGTGGCACTACCCGCGAACGGGACTCTTGGAACTCAATGATCTGATCCAGTTCGTCACGCACATAGTCCGCCCGCAGGAGTCGTTCGAGGCCTACTTCGATGCCCTCCGAATGCCCGCTTGGCCAGAACGAGTAATAGAGCATGATTGCCAGCGGGTCCCGCGCAAGCTCGGGTGTTACGGCGTCTGCGTTCAGAATTCGACGATAGCCGCGGAACCTATCGGGGTCATCAACGTGCACGAAACTGCGCATCCGTTCAAGCAGAAGCTGTTCGGCAACACTGGGGTTAAAGCTGCGTCGCGTGTTAGCCCACGCTTCGTACTGCCTCCATGAGTTAGGCCCAGAAACACCTTTGTACGTGCGTTTGGCGCTGGCTTTATACACAGTCGAAAGACCACGATCCGTCCGGTCGAGGTACTCCTTCAACCGCAGGCCTTGCTGTCTTTCGATTTCCGAAGAGTGTTCGTGAACATCCACCAGGAAGGCACCGATCTTCATGTCCAACTGACTCTTGAGGTTGTTCACAACCTCTTCCTGGACCACTGAGTCGAGCACGATCTGCGATCCCGCCGGCAGAAACGGAAAGCCTTCTTTGGCTGATTGTTGGAGACTCTTTCGCCCTTGACCCGTGAGAGCACGTAGTTTGATGTCGAATCGGAAGTCCTTGTGCTGATGACCGACGAAATCGAGGACCGTGAGGACAGATTTACCTTGAGTTCGGCGCAGTCCGCGGCCCATCTGCTGAATAAAGATGGTGGCAGACTGGGTTGGGCGCATCATGAGGATGGTGTCGATCGCGGGAAGGTCGAAGCCTTCGTTGAAGACGTCGACAGCCATGAGGCAATTGAGTTCGCCATGGGCTAGTTTGTCGATCGCTTCAGCCCGAATAGTCGGATCCGTATGTCCGGTGACCGCTTCGGATGGGATTCCAGCTTCGTTAAAGACTAGCGCCATGTACTCGGCATGTTCTACAGACACACAGAAGCCCAAGGCTTTCATGGTGCTCGGGTCAGAGACGATGTCGTTAGTTGCCGCAATGATCTTCCGTGCGCGGGCGTCATTGCCCGTGTATACCTTGTTTAGGCCGGCAACACTGTATCCGCCGGCCGTGAACTGGACGCGAGAAACATCGACACCATCAGCGACGCCGAAGTAGTGGAACGGCACCAGGAGGTCGTTGTCGAGCGCTGTCCACAGTCTGAGTTCGCTAGCGATGCGGCCGCCGAAATAGTGCGCAACGATGTTTTGCCCGTCCGCCCTTTCGGGGGTCGCGGTGAGGCCTAGAAATTCGCGGTACTCAGTGAAGTGGCTAATGAGCCTGCTGTACGAAACTGCCGACCCGTGGTGGAATTCGTCGATGATAATGACATCAAAATGGCCTGGGTCGAAGCGAGAGAGCTGTTCTTCTTTTGAGAACGACTGAATCGACGCGAACACGTGGTCCCATGTGGTTGGTAGGTACCCGCTGCAGAAAAGTTCACCGAAGGAACCGTCGCCTAGGACATCGCGGAACGTTCGTAGGGATTGTTCGAGGATTTCTTGCCTATGGGCAATGAACAGCAAGCGCGGACGCGGCCCGTCGGTGTCTTCGCACTGTCTGCGGTAATCCAGTGCTGCAACCACGGTTTTACCAGTACCAGTTGCAGCGACCACGAGGTTCTTGTGGATGCCTAGAACTTGGCGTTCGTGTTGGAGGTCATCCAGGATGATGGCCTGGTGAGGGTAGGGCCGAACGTCGAGCGAACTGGCCAACAACGAAACCGGGGTTTTGTTCGTTGAACTTTCGTTGAGCGCCTTTTCGAGCCGCTCACCGTCAGCTTCTGGGTCATATGGTTCGAACATCGGCGACTGCCAGTAGCTTTCGAAAGTCGTTTCGAACTTTTCGACGAGTTCCGGTGTCTGTACTCGCGAGGCACGAACATTCCATTCCAGACCGTCGACCATTGCCGCATGGCTCAGGTTTGAGCTTCCGATGTACGCGGTGTCATAACCAGTTTTCCGGTGAAAGACCCATGCCTTGGCATGCAGCCGGGTTGTCTTGTTGTCGTAGCTGATGTGGACTCCGGCCCCACATTTGTTGACCAGGAAATCGAGCGCCTTCTTTTCGGTGGCACCCATATAGGTGGTTGTGAGTACGCGAACCGGCACTCCTCTACGCCGCAGATCAAGCAGTTGGTCTTCAAGAACACGGATACCGGACCACTTGATGAACGACATGATGACGTCGACCCGATCTGCACTCTGCATTTCGAGCCTGATTTCGGGCCCAAGCTGTGGATCGCCCTTAGCGTTGGTAAGAAGTGCGACATCCGACAAAGGCGTGCTCGGCGGATTAGGTAGTGCATGAGGAGGCCGGGCCACACCTCGCAACTGCCTAGGTTTGTGATTCGTAGACAGCTGGCCGTCCTGTGGTAGCGACCGAATGCTCGCGAGGATGGCGTTCACGAACTCAACACGCTGCTCCGTTGTCTTCAGTGCCTTTAGTTCCTGTTCCACGTGCTGCGCAACATAGCGGGACAAAACGTGCGGAAGGTCAGCTTCATCGATATTGTGCACAGCGTTTCTAAGCTCGTCTTCATGTTCTTGCAGAACACGCTCAAGCCCCGTGGTCACAAGGCTTTCGTACAGGCCTGGCTGTAGTTCCGGAACGTTCATGACTGGCCTTTCACCGGGAACCCGTTCTGTTCAATTGTTCGCAAAGCGGGAAGATCGGGCTTTGCCCACGTGACAGTCGCAAATTCTTCGGGCGCCAGCCACTGAAAAGCATCGTGGTCCGTGCTCGAAGAAATATCTGCTGAGGTTGTCACCCAGTAGCAGGCAAGGTCGATGTTATTGGTGCCGACAGGGGTCACTTCGCGTGTGACGAGGTCGCCGACTACCGCATCGGTCAATCCGAGCTCTTCTTTGAGTTCGCGCGCTAGAGCCACCCGAGGGTCTTCTCCGAGCTCGACCTTTCCACCAGGGAATTCCCACCGCCCACCGGCAGACTTTTCCGGTTTCCGCCGGCACGCCAAGACTTGGCGTTCACGGTGAATGACTGCCCCGACTACACGGATTGATGTGCTCATGCTCACACAGTAGCCGCAGGCACTGACATAAGTTAGACCGCCGACAGAATCTGCTCGCCCAGCACGAACACCGCCATGGCCAGGACAAACACT
Source organism: Brevibacterium sp. Marseille-P9724 (assembly GCF_902500275.1). NCBI lineage: Bacteria > Bacillati > Actinomycetota > Actinomycetes > Micrococcales > Brevibacteriaceae > Brevibacterium > Brevibacterium sp. Marseille-P9724. The sequence continues at coordinate 127,542 of NZ_LR722992.1, forward strand.
CCGAAGCCCTTCTTGAGCTTCTTTTCGGGCACTTTGCCGATGAACGACGCCCCGATCATCGAACCCACAATCGACAAACCCGTGAACACCAGCGTGAACACCCACGGGATCTCCGTCTGCCCCACATGACCCAGCAGACCGGCCGCTGACTGCAGCGCAATGATGTACACACTCGTGGCCACCGCAAAGTTCATACCCAGACCGCCCACCAGGGCGAGCGCTGGCACAATGAGGAACCCTCCCCCAGCACCAACCAGACCGGCAATCACACCGATCATCGTGCCCAGCACAACCACCAGCCACACCTTTGGACGGCGTTCAACAGTGTCACCTCGACGGCGGCGAATCATGCCGACACCAGCAGCGAACATCACGGCCCCGAAAATCAGCATGAGCACAGTCCCCGGCAAGTACCCCGACAGCTTCCCGCCGAAAAACGAACCCAGCATCGAACCGAGCGCAAAAACCGTCCCGATCTTCCACTGCACCCTATGGCTGAACGCATGCCGCACCGCGCTGATCAGCGACGTTGTTCCCACAATGAACAAAGACATCGCAATGGCCTGCTCCGTTGGGAAACCCGCCGCATAGGTCAGGATCGGCAGCGTGAGAATCCCGCCCCCACCGCCGAACAGCCCAATCGTCACCCCGACAATCAAAGCCAGGATCAACGCGACAACGATCGGCGCAGTCACAGTCATATCCGCTGCATTCCACTTCCCAACGACACCGGCAGGTCACTCCCAGGCTACGCCCCTCACGAGGTGGAGGTTCAGCAACCGGGCAGCGGCACCTCGTTATTCATCTGGCCGGCACCGGTCAGCCACTCAATCAGCTTCACGGTGGGTGCGCGCAACCCAAATGCCGCACAGGCCCGAAATGAGGCAGCCAGCCAGCAGGTAAATCGCCACACCAAGCCACGAACCATTGCCCAGGGCGACCAACCAGGTGGCAACAAACGGCGTGAAGCCACCGGCAATCGCAGCCGCCACCTGGTAAGCGGTGCCAGCACCGGAGTAGCGGAATTCAGCCGGGAACATTGACGCGAACAGCGGCTGCTGAACAGCTACAACAGCATCGTGGGCGATGTTCACCAGGATGATCGCGCAGATGACAATGCCGATGAACGCACCCTTATCCAGGGCGAAGAAGAACGGGAACGCGAAGATTGCACCGACAACCACACCGAACAGGTACACGCGCATACGGCCAAACTTGTCAGCGAGATAGGCAACCAGCGGGATCGTCAGAATGCCCAAACCGCCAACGAACAGGTTGACGTTGAGCATGGTCTGGCGTTCAAAGCCCAAATTGTCGACAGCGAAGGCCAGGGCGAATGTCGTCACAACGTACATCGAGAACAGCTCAATGAAGCGCAGACCGATGATCTGCACCAGCTGGGCCGGGTAGCGGCGCACCGCCTCCAGCAGCGGCAGACGCTTAGGTTCGTCCTCCTGCTGCAGGCGCTTTTCGACCTGAATGAACTCTTGGGATTCGGCGACCCCTGCGCGAACCCACAGACCCAAAGCCACCAGAATCGCACTGAAGATAAACGGGATGCGCCAGCCCCATGCCGTGAACGCCTCGTCAGACAGGACGCTGTTGAGAAGCGATACCGCCGCGGTCGACAGCAGCAGACCCACCGAGTAGCCGATCTGCACACCGGAAGAGAACAGTGCGCGCAGACCCCGCGGAGCGTTCTCAACGGCGAGCATCGCCGCGCCACCCCACTCACCGCCAACAGCCATGCCCTGCACGCAGCGCAAAACCACCAGCAGCAGCGGAGCCACCCAGCCGATCTGCGCATATGTGGGCAACAGGCCGATGAGGGCTGTGGCAACACCCATGATGGTCATAGTCCACACGAGCATCCGCTTACGGCCAATGCGGTCACCGAAGTGGCCGAAGATGATCCCACCCAAAGGCCTGAACAGGAAGCCCACACCCAGGGTTGCAAAAGCCGCTAACCGCGATGCGATGGGACTTGATTCGGGGAAGAACACCTGGCCCAGCACCGTTGCCGCGACCAGACCGTACAGCAGAAAGTCGTACCATTCGACAACCGCGCCGACGAATGAACCCAGTGCGGCCCTGCGGCTCTGCGCTGCAGACGGAGTGCTCATAGTTGCCCTTCCCTTTTCTGTTAACCGGCTCATTGTGGCAGACATCACGCCTTGGTGTGGGCAAGTGTCCGATTAGTGGGCGTTGGCGGGCTTGCGGGTGGTGGCGGCCCTTCCGACGGCCAGACACACGAAAGCTTGGACTTACCGGCGGTGGTGGCGGCCCTTCCGACGGCCAGACTCACGCAGTAATGCAAAGTCACGCGCTAATGCAGCGCTTTAACGCGCAAAAGCGCATTAAAGCGCAAGTCCAGCCCAGCAACGCCACCCAACCAGCCCAAACCCAACCCACCAACCCCACACAACGCAGAAGCCGGGACCAACACCCAACGGTGTCAATCCCGGCTTTTGCTTTAAGCCAGCAGGCTAGGGCAAGCCGTTAAGGCCAAGTGCTCCGGCCCACCCGGCTGAAAACCTGAAAATCAGGCCTTGCCGATCACGTCGAACTTGGCGTTCGCGGTGATTTCGTCGTGCACGCGGACGGTCGCGGTGTAGGAACCGGCCTCCTTGATGTGCTTGGGCAGGGCGATCTGACGGCGGTCGAATTCGTGACCGACGGCTTCCTTCAGTGCGTCAGCAACTGCGGTGGTTGTGACGGCACCGAACAGACGGCCGCCCTTGCCGGCCTTCATTTCGATGCGAGCGGTGGTCGCCTCAAGCTTTTCCTTAAGGGCGATTGCCTCTTCGCGGTCAGCAATCTGACGAGCCTGACGTGCCTTGCGCAGTGCTTCAACCTGCTTTTCGGCACCTGCGGTCCAGGGCTGAGCCCAACCGCGGGGCAGAAGCAGGTTGCGAGCGTAGCCAGCGCGAACGGTGACGACGTCACCAGCAGCGCCGAGGCGGTCAACTTCCTGATTCAGGATGAGTTTGATGTTTGCCATTTTCGTTACCCCTCCGATCAGCGAGCTGAGCTCGTGTAGGGCAGCAGCGCCATTTCGCGGGCGTTCTTAACAGCCTTGGCGATCTTGCGCTGTTCCTGCACAGTCACACCCGTGACGCGGCGAGCACGGATCTTGCCGCGGTCGGAGATGAACTTACGCAGAGTTGCAGTGTCTTTGTAGTCGATGTAGGAGGTCTCACCCGCACCCAGCGGGTTAGCCTTCTTCTTCACCGGCTTCCGGATTTCCGGCTTTGCCATTTTTAAACTCCTGTTGAAAATATGCGTCGAAACAGACGGCGCAAAAGCTAAGCGCTAGAAGTCAAGCAGCGGATCAGAACGGGGGTTCGCTTTCAGTGGGGCTTCCCCAGCCGCCACCGCCCTGATTCTGGTTGGGATCGGATGCGGCCCAGGGGTCATTCTGCTGGCCGCCGAAGCCGCCTTGCTGACCACCGCCGTAGCCGCCCTGGCCACCACCGGGCTGTCCGCCCTGCTGGCCCCAACCGCCGCCGGTCTGCTGGCCGCCATAGCCCTGACCGCCGCCATAACCGCCTTGCTGACCGCCGCCCTGGAATCCACCAGAGCGTTCGACCTTGGACACCTGTGCTTTTGCGAAGCGCAGGCTGGGGCCGATTTCGTCGACGTCGAGTTCCATAACGGTGCGACGCTCGCCTTCCTTCGTGTCGAAAGAACGCGACTTCAGCCGTCCCTGAACGATCACGCGGGTGCCGCGGCTGAGTGATTCAGCTACGTTTTCAGCGGCATCGCGCCACAGGGAGCAGCGCATGAAGAGGGTTTCACCGTCGCGGAATTCGCCGGCTTTGCGGTCGAACATGCGAGGAGTCGAAGCGACCGTGAAGTTGGCAACCGCAGCACCGTTGGGCGTGAACCGAAGTTCAGGGTCCGAGGTGAGGTTGCCGACGAGTGTGATTACTGGATCTCCGGCCATTCTGACTCCTTAGCTGAGCGCTGTCTGTTGTTCGAAAGTGATTACTGAGCTTCGGGACGAAGGATCTTGGTGCGCAGAACAGCCTCGTTGAGGCCGAGCTGGCGGTCGAGTTCGTGTGAGGTTTCCGGCTTCGCGGTGAAGTCGACGACTACGTAGTAGCCTTCGGTCTTCTTGTTGATTTCGTAGGCGAAGCGACGGCGGCCCCACACGTCCACGTTGTCGACCGTTCCGCCGTCAGCGGCAACGACCTTGAGCAGGTTTTCAACAGTGGAGTCCACGGAACGCTCTTCGAGTTCCGGTTCCAGAATGAGCATGAGCTCGTACTTACGCACGTGTAACCCACCTCCTTTGGTCTGAAGCGGCCATGGTCTTTCCATGGCAGGAGGGTATGTGCAGTGCTTCCGTCATAGCCCAGTTCTACACTGAGCCCATGACACAAGCCGTTCCATCTTAGTCGTTGACTCTGATTTTGCGCCACTTTGCGGCAAGCAGCCACACCAACAGGCCTGCGATTGCCATCCAGCGCAGCGCCGTGAATACAAACAGCCATCCCGGTGCGAGCCCCTTGCCGGGGTCGATTGCATCGGCGTCTGACAGGTTGACCGCGATGAACAGCGCGGCCTCGGACAGCATCCAGAAGAAATGCAGGACGAGGCTGTGCACGGCTGCCGCTGCAAACGGCACCAGCCACAGGGCCTCCCCCACACCGGCACGAGGCGCCGTCAACAGTGCCGCTGCCAACAGCATCGCTGTTATCGACAAGGGGTCGGCGCGGGTGCCTCCACGCAGGAAGAGCACAAGAGCCGCGATCGCCACCGCCGCAATGAACACGATCAGCGCCGACGTGTTGAGAACTGCACTCTCAACACGGTAGGCCGCCAGCGAGTAGAGCGAGCCGCGGTCAATGCCGTCGGTCAGCCACACCTGGATTCGCCCGATGATCCTGCCGTCGACCACTACCAGCGCCCCCAGGGCAACCATGAACAGTCCCGTGACGGTCAGAGCCGACTGTGTGAAGCCGCGCAGCATCGCGGAAATGCACCATCCGATGACCACGACAACAGCCAGCGGGCTGATGACAGCGGCCAGAGCGAACATGATCGCCACCACCGCCAGAGGCACCAGCGGCTTGCGCTCCGACCCCTTGGCAGAGTGCCCCTTGCCAGACGGCTCCTCGGCATCCGCCACACGGCCTTCCCCAACCAGCACGAGCGCCCACAGGACCAGAGCCAGTCCGACCGGGTCAAGCGACTGCCCAATTGAGAAGAACACCACGGGTGAAAGCGCAAACACGGCAAACCACGACCGGTCCCCCAGCAGCCGCAGAAGGGCAATACCCGCCAGCAGAAAAGCGGCGAAGTTGAGCACCAGCAGAATCGCCATGCTCACTGTCGGGGAGAAAGCGGCGCCGAATCCGAATACGAACCACTCGGCAGCAGGTCCGGTCAGCGCAGTGCCAGTGCGGCCCGGCGCTTGGGGCCACCCGGTGCCCAGCAGTCCGTTGGCGATAGGCGACGCACACATGCGGTAGGAGGCATGCGGCATGCCCCACCCTGCGGCAATACACGGCAGCTGACGCAGAATGCCGGTCAGGCCGACGCACCCCAGCAGGGCAATCGCCGCTGCACCCTGAAAACGCAGATACGCCCTGCCGGGGGCGCCGAGGAACTTTCCTCGACCGCCCCCGAGCAGGGGCGCTGCGACGTCAGCCGGTGTGAGCACGGGTCAGTTGCCGCCCTGCGAATCCGGCTTAGAGTCCTTCGGCGGGTCTTTCTTGGGCTTCTCCTGCCTGGGATTCTCCGGTTTCGGCTTCTCGCGCTCCTTGGGGTCCTGCGGGTTTGGCTTTTCGATTTCGTCCGGCAGCTCCGGCAGGGTTGGGCGTTCCAACTGTCGGCCCTCTTCGGGACTCGACTCTTCGTCCGGGGTGTTGATTTCCGGAGCCTTAGTTTCCTTTGGCTGTTTTTCGCTGCCGCCTTCATCCCGAGGCCCGGTCCGCGGGCGCTCGGTGTTGCGCGGCTGTTGGGGAACTTCGCGCGAACCGCCGCTCTTGTTCTCCGGCTTTTGGACATTCGGCAGTTCGCCCCGCTCGGGGAACTGCTCGACATCCATGCCCTTCATGGCTCCCTGCATGTATTTCGTCCACGCAATCGTGGGGTACGAACCACCGGTAATCGACCCGCGTCCGCCGTAGGACCCAATGTCAATGGGAACGCCCTTGTCGTCATACCGGAAGATCGACACGGCTGTCGCCAGCTGCGGGGTGTAGCCGACGAACCAGGCCGACTTCGAATCATTCGACGTACCCGTCTTGCCTGCAACGGGACGACCCAGGTTCGAGGCGTAGCTGGCAGAACCGCCCTGCACCACCTGGGTCAGCGCGTAGGTTGTTTCGGCCATGACGTTCTTGTCGAACTTCTTTTCGCCCTCATTTTCGGCCTCGTAGATCGTTTCGCCGTCGGGGTCGACCGTTTTGACCACAAAGTGCGGTGTGCGGTGAACACCCTCAGCGGCGAAGGTCGCAAACGCGCTGGCCATCTGCAGCGTAGTGGGGCTGGCGGTGCCGAGCACGTTCGAGGCGTTGGAGTCCAGGCCCTGCGTGTCCTCCGGCAGCCCGGCGCGCACGGCGACGTCCTTGGTCTTCTCCGGTCCCACGTCGATGTTGAGCTGGGCGTAGGCGGTGTTGATCGAGTTCTGGGTTGCCTTCAGCAGTGTGACCTGGCCGTAGGTCTTGCCGCCGTAGTTCTGCGGCGCCCATGTACCCCCGCCGGGCAGCTGGAAGGTCTGCGGCGAACCGGTGAACGAGTCATTGAGCCGGAAGCCGTTTTCCAGGCCCGCCACCAGGGTGAACGGTTTGAACGTCGAACCGGCTTGCGCGGTGTCCTGCGTGGATGAGTTGTGCATCCGTTTGAAGTAGTTCTTGCCGCCGTAGATTGCACGGATTTGGCCGGTCTTGGGGTCCACGGAGGACAGCCCTACGTGCATCCCGGATTTGAGTTTCGGCAGGTCTTCCACGGATTCGACCGCCGATTTCATCATCTTCTTGTCAATACCGGTGTGAATCTGCAGGCCGCCGCGGTCAATCTGTTCGTCGGTGAGGCCTGCGTTGGTCTTCAGTTCGTGGCGCACCGAATCCATCAGATAGCCGGTTTGGCCCTTGCGTTCGTTGTCTGATTTGGGTTTGTGGAACTTGGGCAGTTCCATCTGGTCTGCTTCTTCCTGCGTCAAGTAGTCCAGGTCGACCATGTTTTCGATCACGTAGTCGAAGCGGTCCTGCAGGCGCGAGGGATCTTCGGCCGGGTCTTTTGCCCCCGGCGTCTGAATCATCGCTGCGAATGCCGCAGCTTCTTCGACCGTGAGGTCCTTGGCGTCCTTGTCGAAGTAGGACTGTGAGGCCACCTCTACTCCATAGGCACGACGGCCCAGGTAGATGGTGTTGAGGTAGTTCGCCATAATCTGGTCCTTGGACAGTTCCTGGTCCAGCTTGATGGCGATGAACATCTCCTTGACCTTGCGCTTTAAGGAGAATTCGTTCGTCAGGTAGTAGTTCTTGACGTACTGCTGGGTGATTGACGAACCACCGCCGGCGTAGTCGTTGGTGACGATTCCGACCGCGGCGCGGAAGATGCCCTTGATCGAAATGCCGCGGTTTTCGTAGAAGCTCTTGTCTTCGGCGGCCTGGGCAGCGTGCGCCATGTTCGGCGAGATCTCGTCGGGTTTGAGGATCTTGCGGTTTTGGTCCTTGAAGGTGCCGATGACATCGTCACCGCCCTTGTAGTAGACGTACGAGGTCTGACCTGCGGCCTGAGCGTTCGGCTCTGGGATGGGTGTGAGCGCGTAGCCGACGGTGAAGCCGGCAATTGCCAGCAGGAGTGCACCGAGCAGGCCGAGGCCCCACAGGCGAGCGGACGGCAGCCATCGCGTCCAGCCCTGTTTGTTCCTCCTCGGATAGTTGAGGAAGCGGCCGGCACTGGAACTCTTTGCCGCTGCCTTTCGCTGAGCAGTGGACACAGTTTTCCCCCAATACGACAAATCAAATCATTTCAGTCAACCACAGTTCACTGTGAGTCGTCCTAAGAATGTGCCGAATTTCATTCTGCCGTGTCTTTTTCTGTGACGCACCTCAATCACGAGGCGCCGCCGGCTGCCGCACAGATCTCACCCGGGTGCTGCCCGAGTGGCAAAGCCGACGGCCGGTGCGCGGGGCACCGGCCGTCGGCACTCATCTGATCACGCGGGCGCTGTCACGCCCGGCGGTTCAGGGTTCTTCAGTAGAGGCGGTTCAGCCTTTGAGTCCGGGGAAGTCCGTGTCCGCCCATTCCTGAGCGGTGACGGTGGCTTCGCCGAATTCGGGGTGGAGTTCGAGTTCGCGGGTGCGCAACTCCACACGGCGGATCTTGCCGGAGATGGTCTTGGGCAGTTCCGTGAACTCAATGCGGCGGATGCGCTTGTAGGGTGCGAGCGTTTCGCGGCAGAACTTCAGAATCGATTCCGCCGTGGCCGCGGTGGGCTCCCACCCCGGAGCCAGGACGACATACGCCTTGGGCACTGCCAGACGCACTGGGTCCGGTGATGGAACAACAGCGGCTTCGGCAACCGCTTCGTGTTCGATGAGTGCGGATTCGAGTTCGAACGGCGACAGTCGGTAGTCGCTCGCCTTGAACACGTCATCGGCTCGACCCACGAACGTGATGTAGCCGTTTTCGTCTTTCGCTGCGACATCCCCGGTGTGGAAGACGCTGTCGTAGAAGGCTTCTGCGGTTTTGACTTCGTCGCCCCAGTAGCCCTGGGTGATGCCCACCGGGCGCGGGTCGAGAACAGCGCACACTTCGCCTTCGTCGCCGAGTTCGCCTGTGGCAGGGTCGCGCAGCACGATGTCATAGCCGGGCAGCGGGCGGCCCATGGATCCGGGAACCATTTCCTGGCCGGGGGAATTGCCCACCATGAGCGTGGTTTCGGTCTGGCCGAAGCCGTCGCGGATGTCGGTGCCCCATTCGGCGCGAACGCGCGAAATGACTTCCGGGTTCAGCGGTTCGCCGGCGGACATGGTCTTCTGCGGCGGGGTGGGCAGCAGGCTGAGGTCGGCGTGGATGAGCATGCGCCACACGGTCGGTGGGGCGCAGAAGCTGGTGACACCGACCCGTTCCATGGTCTTCATGAGCGCTGCCGCGTCGAAGCGGGCGTAGTTGTAAATGAAGATGCACGACTCTGCGATCAGCGGGGTGAACAGGTTCGACCACGCGTGCTTGGCCCATCCGGGTGAGGAGATGTTGAGGTGAATATCGCCGGGCTCCATGCCGATCCAGTACATGGTCGACAGGTGTCCCACCGGGTACGAGGTGTGGGTGTGGGCGACCATTTTCGCCTTCGACGTGGTGCCGGAGGTGAAGTACAGCAGCAGGAGGTCGTCGGCTTTTGTCACGCCGTCAGCCTGGAAGTCCTCCGAGGCGCCGGTCGAGTCTGCGTAGGCGAGGTCCTGTTCGCGCTGGGGTTCGCCGCCGACGACGATCCGCTTGAGGTCGACTGCGACATCGTCGAATTTCGAAGCCGAAGGGCCTTCGACGACAACGTACTGTGCTTTGCCGCGGTCGGCGCGGTCCTGCAGATCGATGGGGCCCAGCTGCACGGTGGTGGGCATCAGCACAGCACCGAGTTTGATTCCGGCGAGCATGGTCTCCCACAGCTCAACCTGGTTGTTGAGCATGACCATGACGTGATCGCCGCGCTTCACACCGGCTTCGCGGAGGAAGTTGGCCACCTGGTTGGAGCGACGGCGCAGCTTGTCATAGGAGTAGATGTTCTCCTGACCGTCTTCTTCGACGATCCACAGCGCGGGATTGTCGTTGCCGTCAGCTACCTGGTCGAACCAGTCCAGTGCGAAGTTGAACTCCTCAAAGCGCGGCCAGGTGAATTCCCGGCGGGCTGCTTCGAGGTCGGTCCGATACCGCAGAAGCGTGTCGCGAGCTTCGCGGAAAGTGGTGGTGACGTCGCCCATATGGGGTTCTCCTTCTGTGATCTGGGCCTCTTTGCCAGGTCTAAGACTAGCCCGCTTCCGGCTGTTCTGCCCACCAGGCCAGCAGAGCGGCCTTGGCCGTGTCGAAATCGGTTGGCCCGTTCTCCATCCGCAGCTCCAACATGTGCTTGTACGCCCGGCCTACAACCGGCCCGGGTGCGATGCCCAGAATCTGCATGATCTGCTGTCCGTCCAGGTCAGGCCGGATGGCGTCGAGCTTTTCCTGACGCTGCAGGTTTTCGATACGCCGTTCGAGGTCGTCGTAGGCCCGCGCCAAACGGTCTGCTTTGCGCCTGTTGCGGGTGGTGACGTCGCTGCGGGTGAGAATGTGCAGGCGGGTCAGCTGGTCACCGGCATCAGTGACGTAGCGGCGGACTGCAGAATCAGTCCAGCCGGCGTCGCCGTAGCCGTAGAAGCGCAGGTGCAGCTCCACCAGGCGGGCCACCCGTTTGGTGGTTGCGTTGTCGAAGGCGAGTGCGCGCATCCTCTTGCGCACAAGCTTCGCGCCGACAACATCGTGGTGGTAGAAGGTGACCGCGCCGTTGGGTTCAAAGCGGCGGGTGTCGGGTTTGCCGATGTCGTGCATGAGAGCGGCAAAGCGAACCGTGAAGTCCGGGACCGAAATCCGCAGCTGCGAATCGGCCGGCAGCGGTTCGTCCGCTTCGTCGTCTTCTGCCGCCGCGGCATCTGCTTCGGCCTGCTTGCGGGCGTAGCGCTCTTCGAGTTCAACGGCCTGGCGCAGCACCGTCAGCGAATGCCGGTAGACGTCCTTGTGGCGACCGTGTTCGTCCTTTTCTTCCCGCAGGCGCGCAACCTCGGGCAGAAAAACATCTGCAAGGCCCGTGACAACAAGCAGGTCAATGCCCTTCCACGGTGCTTTTCCGCAGATGAGCTTGACCAGTTCGTCTTTGATCCGCTCGGCCGACACAATGTCCATTCGCCCGGCCATATCAGTCATGGCTTCACGGACGTCATCGGCGAGCTCGAAGTCCAGCTGAGAAGTGAAGCGGGCCGCGCGCATCATGCGCAGCGGGTCGTCGCTGAAGGAGTCCTCCGCTTTTCCGGGAGTGCGAATCTTCCCGGCGGTCAGGTCGTCAAGTCCGCCAAAGGGATCGACGAAAACACCTCCGGGCAGGCGAACGGCCATCGCCCCGATAGTGAAATCGCGGCGCACAAGATCGTCATCGAGGTTGTCTCCGAACGCCACTGCCGGCTTGCGGGACTCGGAATCATAGGCTTCCGCACGGTAGGTGGTGATCTCAATCTGCCGACCCTTTTTGACCATCCCGATGGTCCCGAACTTCTTGCCGATATCCCACCACGTGTCCGCCAGGTCTCGGATCAGCCGCACAATGTCATCCGGCCTGGCGTCAGTCGTGAAATCGAGGTCCGGCATGTCCCGGCCCAGCAGAGCGTCGCGCACAGAACCGCCCACAAGAGCCAGTTCAAAACCGGCATCGGCGAAGGTCCGGCCCAGAGGACCGAGAACATCGTCCAGTTTCTCGAGTGCCTCAGCCAGTCGAAAGTGCGCTGTCGCTGCGTCCACGCAGACCTCCTTTTTTGTCCCGTACAAGGGTACCCGCGCTCTCACAGAACCCGCGGAGACCTGAACGGTAGGGTAGAACTCATGATTCGACCGCTCCCCAAACCGGGACCCTTCCCGGCACGCTCGCAGGCTGTGGAGGAAACCTCCGCCGGCGGGCTCGTGGTCGATTTCTCATCCCGCGGCCGTGAGGTCGCCGTCATAGCCCGCATCAACCGGGCCGGCAGGCTCGAGTGGTGCCTGCCGAAGGGCCACCTGGAAGCCGACGAAACAGCAGCCCAGGCCGCCCGCCGCGAAGTTGCTGAGGAAACCGGCATCGAAGGCAAGGTCATCGCACCCCTGGGCAGCGTCGACTACTGGTTCTCCGCCGCCGGATTCCGCATCCACAAAGTTGTTCACCACTTCCTGCTGCGTGCGGTGGGCGGGGAACTCACTGTCGAGAACGACCCCGATCACGAGGCGGTGGCAGCCGAGTGGGTTCCCTACGCTGATCTGAGCGAACGGCTGTCATTCGCCAACGAACGCCGCATTGCCCTCGCCGCCGGACGACTCCTTCGATACCCCTCATGAAGATCATTCGCCCAATCGCCGCTGCGACAGCAGCGGCCCTGACAGTCCTGCTGGGAACCGCTCCCCTGCCCACCCCAGCGCAGGCCCAACCCGCGCAGGAGCAGACCTCCGCCTCGGCAGAAGAACAGGGCACAAACCGTGCGAAAGAGCCCGGCATCGAGATCACCTCGATCACCCCGTGGCTCGATGACAAGGGCACCCTGTCCATCACCGGACACGTGCGCAGCGGAAAGAAGGAACTGAAACAGCCCACGCTTCAGGTGGGCATGTCCTCCCAGATTCTCAATTCCGCCGAAGCCGTCAACGGGTGGGCGCGCAGCCCCAACCCCCACCGGTCGCTGACGAGCATCGCCCCGGACTTCAAACCGGAAACGGGCGATGACCCCATCACCGCCAGCCCGCTGCCTGAGACCATCAAAGCCAACACCACGGCCCGCTTCAGCGTGACAATCCCGGCTGCAAAGCTCGGGCTGTCAGCCAAAGACCCGCTGTCCGCGTGGGGCCCGCGCGGCATCCGCGCAGCCGTGACGACACAAGCCGGCGCCTTCGAACAGCCGACAACCGCCTACACCACGTGGTACCCAGAACCGAAAATCGACCAAACGCAGCTCGGGGTGGTCATCCCCGCCACCATCACCCGCTTCGGCCTCGACGGGAAGTACGTGCCCCAAGAGCTTGAAAAAGCCGCCGCCGGAGGGGAGCTCAGCGACCTTCTTGACGCGATGAAAAAGGCACCGGACGCTGCGATCGCCGTCGACCCCCGCCTGCTGCTGAGCATCAGCAGCACCCTTGAAGCCCATCAGAACTCCGAACAGACAGAAGCCACCGGCGGAAGCGAAAATGGCGAAGCCGCACCGGGCGAATACAGAGAACTCGAAGCCTTCTGGAGCGAGTTCCGCGAAGAGCTGACCAAACACGACATCATCCCGCTGCCCTACGCTGATGCAGACCTGCGCAGCGTCCGGGCCGTCGGCGAAGCCAAACTGGCCGATTTGGCACAGGCCGCTTCCCGACAGATAGCAGAAGCGGTGCCAGAACTCGAAGGCAGCAACCGGATTCTTCGCTACGCGTGGCCGGCTGCGGCCGGAGCCGACAGCAAAACCCTCAACACGCTCCACTCCACCGGCCACGATGCCGTGCTGCTGAGCGAAGACCAGCTGCCGACCAGCGCCTCTCACACGGCGAATGCGCGCGCCCAGCTGACCATTGATGATCTCGGATCGAATATCCCCGTGCTTGTGACCAACCGTCACCTCAATCAGGCACTCGGCATCACCGCACCGACAAGCTCCGGGGACGAAGGACCTGCCGACAGCAAAAACAGCAGCACGCAGGCAGCATCCGCGGCAAGCCCGCAGTCGCCCAGGTCAGCTGAAGACATCAGCCGCGTTATTGCTTTGACCGCCGCAATCACCGCCGAACGTCCCTTCGATCAGCGCTCCATCCTCATGAGCCTGCCGCGCCGCACAGCAGAATCCGACTGGGCACAATTAGCCGCCATGCCACAGGACCTCCCCTGGCTGGATCCCATCAGCCTGCCCCAATTGGAAAAGACCGATAAATCCGACCGCGAAGCCTTCCAATCAGCTCAGACGACAACCCTGCCGGCCCCTACGATGGCGCCCCTGCCGGGCCTGTACAAAGACATCGGCGTCTTCGATTCGCTGTTCGCCGATCCGGGCGAAGCCCGCACAGCCGATTCGCGCATGCTTCTGACCTGCGCGTCTGTCGGCTGGAAGAACCAGCCGAAGCATCTCAGCGAATGCGTCGCAAGCGCATCCCAAGCCGCCGAGGGCTTCGGCGGTCGCATTGGCATTGAACGCGGATCAACCGTCCTTCTGGTCACCGGCGAATCAACGACAATCCCGATTACGGTGCACAACAATTCGACCCGCACGGCCAAACTCGCCGTCAACCTGCGCCCCGAAACGGCACAGCTGCAGGCCGAAACCTCCCCCACACAGACAATCGGACCCGGCGAACACGCTCGCTTCACCGTCCCCGTCAAAGGCATCGCCAATGCCGACGTGCCCAGCCGCGTCAACCTGGTAGCCGAAGACGGCACAGTGATCCCCACCGACGAACAGATGTTCGTGCGCGTCCGCGCCGACTGGGAGAACATCGGCACCGCAATCGTCGGGTCCGGTCTGGCGATCGTGTTCATCGTCGGCCTGTACTTCTCCGTACGCCGCGGACGGCCTAAGCTCCCCCAGAGCCAACTGGAAGCAGCCGTGGCACGAGCAGAAAGCCAAAACGACTAGTCTGCTGTGCTTGTGGCACCAGCACCTGGCGCCTCGGTCCCTTAAGCAACAGCGCAGACACACCACCCACCACACAGAAGCGCACAGCCTGACAACAGCGCACAGCCGAAGAGGAGTTTTGTGAGCACATCGAAAGCAGCGTCATTCGCCAAATCCTCCGCGATCATGGGAGCCGGGACGCTCGTCTCGCGCGTCCTCGGGCTGGCCAAGACCATGCTGCTGACCGTGGCCATCGGCGTCACAATCGGCGGTGCGGCCGACGCCTTCGACGTTGCCAACAAAATCCCCAACAACCTGTACATGCTCCTGGCCGGCGGTGTGCTCAACGCCGTTCTCGTCCCGCAGATCGTCCGCGCCGCCGAACAGCCCGACGGAGGCAAGGACTACACCGACAGGCTGCTGACCCTGTCGATCCTGCTTCTGGGTGGGCTCACGATCCTCGCCACAGCCCTGGCGCCCGTACTTATCTGGCTGTATTCGTCGTCAACCTGGTCGCCCGAGCAGACCTCACTTGCCGTCGCCTTCGCCTTCTGGTGTCTGCCCCAGCTGTTCTTCTACGGGCTGTACACCATGCTCGGCCAGGTGCTCAACGCCAATTCTTCCTTCGGGCCCTACATGTGGGCGCCGGTTCTGAACAACGTAGTGGCCATCGCCGGGCTGCTCGTGTTCATCTGGATGTTCGGTCCCGGCTCCGAAGGCCAGCACCCCGTGGGCGAATGGACCGGCCCCATGATCGTCGTACTGGCCGGATCCGCAACCCTCGGCGTGGTCGCGCAGGCCCTGGTACTCATCTGGCCGCTTAGGCGAATGGGCTTTCGCTACACACCCCGCTTCAACTTCCGAGGTGTCGGACTGGGAACAGCCGCGCGTGTCGCCGGTTGGACCTTCGGTGCGCTGGTCGTCGGCCAGCTGGGCTTCCTCGTGATTTCGCGCGCGGCTGCCCTCGGCACGTCTCAGGGCGGCGAAGTCAGCGCATCCAACGCCGCATACACCGTTTCCTACCTGATCTTCATGCTGCCGCACTCACTCGTCGCGGTATCACTGGCAACAGCGCTCTTCACACCGCTGTCGAAGTACGCCGCCGCCGGCGACACCCCCGCTGTCAAAGACAGCTTCCGCACCGGTGTGAACCTCGTAGGTCTGGTCAACATGTTCTTCACCGCCGCCTTCATCGCACTGGCCGGGCCCGCCGCAATGGTCGTCGGCGGAGCGGGCTTCGAACAGGCCCGAGCCCTCAGCCTGGTTATCATCGCCATGATCATCGGGCTGGTGCCCTTCAGCGCAAACTATCTGCTCCAACGAGTCTTCTACGCCTACGAAGACGCCAAAACCCCGTTCTGGATCAATCTGCCCCAGGTGGTGCTGACCTCCATCGGGGTGATCATGTCGGCTCTCGTCCTGCCCCGCCACCTGATCGTCGCCGGCATCGGCCTGTCCATGAGCACCGGCTACGTCATCGCGATGCTGCTGTCGTTTATCCTGTTGCACAGGAAGATCGGCAACCTCGGCGGCAAGACGATCGTGTTCGCCCACATCAAGTTCGGCCTCGCAGCAGCGGTGTCCGGCGTCATCGGCTCTTTCCTGCTGAGCAGACTCGGTGATTTCTGGGCAAGCCGTGGGACCGCCTTCCTCGCAGCCGCCGGCATCGGAACGCTCATGCTGATCATCTACTTCGGCATCTGCTGGGCGCTGCGCGTTCCAGAGCTGCGCTCACTCATAACAACGGTGCGAGCCAAACTCGGGCGCTGATCATGTTTTCAGGCTATGCCGGTTAGAATCGATAGCCATAGCACACACGGGAGGTGGGACAGCTGACAAGCGCAGACCGCGGCACAGTCGTCGCCGACCGCTACGTCATATCTGAAGTGCTCCGACCCTGGCTTCCCGACCATCCAGAAGTCGGCCAGGTCAACCTCGGCCTCGACGCCGTTCTCGACGCTCCCGTCATCGTGTACACCGCCCGCGAAGACACTGCGGCCGGGCTCTTCAGCACCGCCAATCGCGCGGCCCTGCTGGCTGATCCGCGCATTCCGGCTATCAAAGACGTCGGCATGCAGGACGACCTCGTGTACATCGTATGCGATCGCACAGGCGGCACACCCCTGTCGAAGATGCTCGCCAACGGTCCTCTGTCCGTCGACCAGGCCCGGGCCGTGATCGGGGAAGTCGCAACCGCACTGACCCACGCTGACAAAAGGGGCCTGCACCACCTGATGCTTGGGCCCGAATCGGTTGCCGTCACCCCCGAAGGCGAAGTGATTGTCCGAGGTGTCGGCATAGATGCAGCAGTTGCCGATGCTGTCGAAAGCCTCGAAATCGACCTGCTCACACCCAGCCGGGCAGCCCGCCGCGACGCGCTGGACATCATCAACGTCTTCTACTCTGCTCTCACCGGCCACTGGCCTGGCGACCACGACCGCGCGGGATTGCCCGCGGCCGGACGCAAAAACCGTCGAATCACACCCGTCGGGGCTTTTACAAGCGAACTTTCAGACGAACTCGAAGTGTTCATCTCCGGTGTTGTCGGCGGCACCGATCCCGGCCCGCGCTCCCCCAGCGAAATCGTTCGCTACCTGGACAAGTGGGACACGAGCCTGCTGACCGAACTGCCCCAGCTTTCACGCACCGAAAGCGAACTCTTTGCCGAAAGCGCCGGCCCTGCCCACCCGGAACCGGAGGAAGTCGAGCCCCAGGCCAGCGCTTCTGATGCGCAGATGGCCAACGCCTGGGCTCGTATCGGGCTCGTTCGTCCAGGTGTTTCCGGAGCCGCCGCCGGTCTCAGCGGCGTGGGCGTCACTCCTTACGACGACCGCATGAAAATGGCAAAGGCCACCCGCTTTCCGCTGTCACCAGACCAGCTGACCGGCAAACCGGAGTGGACGGCCGAGAACTCCCCGGCAAGCACCGCCAGTGCGCACGACCCGAACCTGACGGTGCCGATCGTGCACCGCGACGACTCAGAGCCGAGCACCCAGGCAATGCCGGTCATCCACGAACCCGAAGAGCCGCTTGCAGACGACGGCGACGGTTCGTGGTTCTTGGGCGGAGTTTTCCAAACCCGCGAACAAGAGTACGCCCGCCAGCGCGCCGAATACGACCACGAACGCCGCCTGCAGGAACACTCCCGCCGTCTCGCAGAATCTGCACAGGCAAAACAACACGCTGAAACCGCGAAGCAGCCGGTCCAGAAACCACAGGCTTCCGACGGCAAAGGCCAGGCGTCTGCAACCCAGACAAAGCCGGCCGCACAGTCAGCAGCGCCCGCCCAGCACACCGCAGACAAACGCACAGCGGAAGTCGGCGGCACCTCGACATCGGCCGGATCTTCCGAATCGGTCGGAACTTCGGCAAAAGGCACGGAGACGCTTGCAGCTGCAACCAGCGGCGCTGCCACCGGAAAGAGCGGCGCATCCAACACCTTCAACACGGCGAAAAGTCAGGGCAGCCAGGCTGAGTCTGCGAAGAAGCGCGGTGTCGTCTACGCAGCCCTGGCTCTCATCGCCATCGGCATCATCACTATCAGCGTGAGCATTTTCCGCATGTCCGGCAGCGACGGAGGCGACGCCGACACCGCAGCCCCACAGCCGGCCCCGCAAACCAATACAACAGCGCCTGCTGAAGAAGAGAAGAAGCCGGAATCGGTCAAGATCGAAATCACCAAGGCCAAGGCCCTGGACCCGCAGGGTGACGGCAAGGAGAACAACGCCAGGGCAGAGAACGTCCTGAAGAAAAAGGACAACTGGACTTCCGACCGCTACAACTCCGCGAAGTTCGGCGGGCTCAAAGACGGCCTCGGCCTACAGCTGACGCTGAAGGACGAACAGGAACTGACCAAGGTCATCCTCGATTCCAAGGCCAAGGGCGGTGCTTTCGAAATCCGCATCGGCAGCAGCCCCGAAGATGCCAAGACCGTCGGCAAGGGCAAATTCGGCAAGAACACCGAAGTCGAACTCGACGAACCCGTCAAGACCGACAGCTTCTACGTGTGGATCATCGAACTGCCCACCTACGAAGGCAATTCAAAGGCCGCCATCAGCCAGATCACCGCCTACGCCAACAAGGGCTGACCTGGCACCGGGCTCGTTTCACCCGCGGAATAACGGTCCGAACACCGCCGTTGCACCCAGGAGAAGACCACAGGCGCCGGATCAGCCGGAGCAACGCTTCCAAGGAGAACACCCGTGACCAATATGAAGCTCATCATCGTCGGCTCCGGGCCAGCCGGATACACCGCCGGCGTATACGCGGCCCGCGCCGGATTCGAACCGCTCATCATCGCCGGTTCTGTCACTGCAGGCGGCGAACTGATGAACACAACAGACGTCGAGAACTTCCCCGGCTTCCCCGAGGGAATCCTGGGGCCTGACCTCATGGAGAACATGCGCCAACAGGCCGAGCGCTTCGGTGCCGAAGTGCTCTACGACGATGTCAAGACCATTGACTTCTCCCCCGGTGCGCACAGCCTCACCACAGAAATGGGCGAAGAGTTCACTGCCGAAGCCGTTATTCTCGCCACGGGGTCGGCTTACCGCGAGCTCGGTCTGGACAACGAGAAGGCTCTCACCGGCAAAGGCGTGAGCTGGTGTGCCACCTGTGACGGGTTCTTCTTTAAAGACCAGCACATCGCAGTGGTCGGCGGCGGCGATTCCGCAATGGAAGAAGCCACCTTCCTGTCGCGCTTCGCCTCGAAAGTCACCCTTATCCACCGCCGTCAGGGTTTCAGCGCATCGCACACCATGGTCAAACGGGCTCAGAGTGATCCCAAGATCGAGTTTCTTCTCGACGCTGAAGTCACAGCCGTCCATGGTTACGACAAGCTCACGGGCGTCACGGTCCGCAACACCACAGACGGCTCAGAATCTCAACTCGACGTCACTGGCCTGTTCATCGCCATCGGGTCCGACCCGCGCACCAACCTGTTCAAGGGTCAGCTCGACCTGCACGACAACGGCTACATCAAGGTTGACGGCCGGTCTTCGCGCACAAGCGTAGAAGGTGTGTTCGCTGCCGGCGACGTCGTAGACTCTGTGTACCGACAGGCCGTTACGGCAGCCGGTTCCGGCTGTGCCGCAGCCCTTGATGCTGAAAAGTACCTGGCCGATCACGCCGATAAGGAGTAAACATGTCTCAAGAAGTCACCGACGCCGATTTCGAGGCGGAAGTCCTCAAGCACGACAAGCCCGTCCTTGTCGACTTCTGGGCCCCGTGGTGTGGCCCGTGCCGGCAGGTCGGACCAATCGTCGATCAGATCGGCGAAGAAAATGCTGAAAAACTCAAGGTCGTCAAGCTCAACACTGACGACAATATGAAGACGGCAGCCGAGTACGGCATCACCGGTATTCCGGCTATGTATGTCTTCAGCAACGGTGAAGTTGTCAAACAGATTGTCGGCGCAAGGCCCAAACCTGCACTCGAAGAGGAACTCGCCGAATTTATCGGCTGATTTTCGCAGCCCAGACCGCTTCAGGCGCCCAATGTAGAATCATTGGGCGCCTGACACTTTAACGGAAGAATCTATGGACACCTATTTTTCACACGGGGACAGCGATCCCATCATTGCCGTGACCAAAGGGCACCTTGGCCGACTGGGCTACGTTGTGGGCGCACCGGACAACGCCGTATTCGATCACACGTTCGAATCGGGTCTTCGGCAGTTTCAACAGGATCGCGGAATCGTAGTGGACGGTGTCCTTGGCAAAGAGTCTCTGGACGAAACTGAGCTTGCACGTTTTCGCTTGGGCGATCGAATTCTCAAGTACGATCCAAGCAGACCCCAGATCGGGGACGATGTGGCTGAGCTTCAGAAGCGTCTTGCCAATCTTGGCCTGCTCACCTCTTGGATCAGCTTTCGGTTTGAGGAGTCCACTGACACCGCAGTTCGCAGCGCGCAGCGCGAACTGGGGCTGAACCCCGACGGCATTGTCGGACCGAAGACCATCAAGGCCCTTATGGATGTGCACCGTGACCATGCCGTGGGCAACATCTATAACCTTACTGAACGTGCACGCGTCAAGTCCCTGGGCCCGTCCCTGGCTGGACAGGTGATTGTGCTGGAGTCCGCTGCGTCGACCCACCACTTCCCCACCGCCGAATTCTCTGCTGAGCAGCGAGAACTTCAACGCCGGATCAGTGACGATATTGCCCGCCGTGTTGACGGTCGTCTCACTGCACTTGGGGCCGCAGTCGTGCATGCCACGGACGACAACCCCAACATTGCCGACGAGCTTGGGTCCTCCGCGCTCATCTCGATCGCACTAGACAACAGCCCTTCTCCGCTGCCGAACGGGGTCGCCACCTACTACTTTGGTTCAACCAGGACACCCTCGATCTTCTCGCCCGTAGGCCGGGAACTCGCGAACCTGGTTTCACGTGAAATCGATTCGCGGACTCCCCTGCTGAACTGTCGCTCACACGCAAAGTCGTGGGAATCTCTTCGCAATCTCAACACACCGAAGATCTACGTCCTTGCAGGATACGTCAGCAGTCAACACGACATTGCACTTCTCGAAGACGCATCTGTGCGAGTCGATATCGCCGAAGCAATCGTCGCGGCGATTCAGCGGCTGTTCCTAACAGAGCAGAATGACTATGACACCGGCACGCTTGACCTCAGCAACGTCCCCTGGGCTACTCGCTCTTAAACTCAAGTCTCCGCCCCGGGTCCATCACGCCGGGCGCTTCCTGCCCGCTATCCCCAGGTACCCTGACCGTAAAATCCCGGGACATCGTTCACTCGATGTCCCGGAATTTTTACATTCAAGTTGCTTTTCTGCTCGCGTATCTTACTTTCAAATCTTCTCGACGAGGTGCTCACACAAAGCGGCAGCGCTTGATTAGTTGGGACGAATTATGTGGGAAAGCCCGGCCAAACCCGATAGCGGTATCTGCGCAACCACTTGTCGGAATACCACAGCGCAAGGGCGTGTGCTCATCCGTCGAATCGACCTGCAAAGTTAGCTGCCCGCAACCAGGCCGCGAGAATACCGACGTGTCCAATTAACGATTTCGCGATAGACCAGTGCATTTACGTCGATCGTCATCCGCAGCCCAGTTCTCAGCGGCCGCGGTTCACGGTGTCCTGCGAAGAGACACGCAGAATTGCGCGCTCAGGCCATTTCGACCGTTTGCACACAAATACGACTGAGGCCGGCACCTTTTGGTGCCGGCCTCAGTTCACACAGGGGTTTAGGTTCTTGGGACGTTAGGGCTGCTGCATCCCAAGAGCTTCAACAATTCGCTTGAGGTCATTCTCATCAGCGAACTCTACACTGATCCGACCTTTGCGTCGGCCCATAGAAATTTTGACCCTTGTGTCGAGCTTGTCGCCAATAGTTCGTGCAATCGACTCAAGTTCTGGATTCGGTTTCGATGTTTCACGTGAAACGGGCTTATCGTCTCCCCTATTCATGAGTACGACTGACTCTTCTGTTGCGCGAACAGACAGCCCTTCTGCGACGATGCGCTGAGCCAGTACCTCCATGTGCGCAGCATCCTCGAGACCAAGAAGCGCACGCGCATGACCCTGAGATAGAACTCCCGCAGCTACACGGCGTTGCACCAGACCGGGCAGCTTCAACAAGCGCAGTGTGTTCGAAATCTGCGGACGCGAGCGACCAATGCGCTCTGAAAGCTGTTCCTGCGTGCAGTTGAAGTCTTCGAGAAGCTGCTGGTACGCGGCTGCTTCTTCGAGTGGGTTGAGGTCAACGCGGTGAAGGTTCTCGAGAAGGGCATCACGCAGGAGGTCATCATCACGAACATCGCGGATAATGGCCGGAATTTCCTTCAATCCAGCTTCTTGAGAAGCGCGGAATCGGCGCTCCCCCATAATCAGCTGGTAGGAAGGCTTCTTCGGGTCAACAACGCGGACCACTACTGGCTGAAGGACGCCGACTTCCTTGATGGACGTGACCAGTTCAGCGAGAGCGTCTTCGTCGAAAACGTCACGGGGCTGACGTGGGTTCGGCGAAATCTGCTCAACAGGGATCAGGCCGAACGCGGCGCCCGGAACGTCTTGGAGGTCGGTTTCACGTGAAACATCCTGTTGCGTTTCACGTGAAACATTGTTGTTTGCTGCCGTGCTCGCTGACTTCGGCTTGGTTGCAGCCTTCTTGGCCCCAGATGCCGTTTTCTTAGCCGAATCTGCAGACGACTTTGGGGCGTTCTTCGCGGGCGCGGCCGACTTAGCTAATTTGGCTTTGGTCCGGGATTGCCGCATACCGGCAGCCGGGTCAACTATTGTTTCACGTGAAACACTATCCTTCTTTTCTCCATCCCCGGAAAAGAAGACATCGATAGGTCGTTCTTCGCTGACTACGTCCGGGATGAGCGCTCCAATTCCACGACCAAGGCCCCGACGACGCGACTTCGGTGCTTCACTCACTGTGCTTTACTCCTCGCTGTGCGATCTCTTGGGCGGCTTCGCGATAGGAAAGCGCGCCGGACGAACTAGGTTCATAGGCGATAACGGTTTGCGCAAAGCTGGGCGCTTCGGAAATGCGTACGGAGCGCGGTATGGATGTGTTGAGAACTTGCTTGGGAAAATGAGCTCGGACATCTTCCGCAACTTGGGAGCTCAGGTTGGTGCGCGAATCGTACATGGTCAGCAGGATTGTGCTGAGCTCCAAGGCAGGATTCAGGTGCTTTTGAATGAGCTGAATATTGCTGAGCAGTTGGCTCAGCCCCTCAAGCGCGTAGTACTCGCACTGAATGGGGATCAGGACTTCGTTTGCTGCAACAAAAGCGTTGACGGTCAAAAGTCCCAAGCTGGGCGGGCAGTCGATGAATACATAGTCGACGCGCGAGCCCTCTTCTTCCCTTTTCTGCAGATACGCGTCGAGAGCAACTGATAGGCGCTGTTCGCGGGCAACCCTAGAAACCAGCTCGATTTCTGCGCCGGCAAGATCGATAGTTGCCGGGACCACTGCAAGGGTTTCGAACTCTGGGCAGTAGGCGATGGTGTCCGCAATGTCCATGTCGTCGATGATGACGTCGTAGATGCTCGGAACTTCAGTTGAGTGATCGATGTCAAGGGCAGTACTCGCATTGCCCTGGGGGTCAGAATCGATGACGAGCACTTCGAGACCATGCTTTGCAAGCGCTGCTGCCAGGTTGACCGCCGTAGTTGTCTTTCCTACGCCACCCTTTTGATTGGCGACAGTGAAGATTCTTGTTGAGTCCGGTTTGGGGAAGGTCGCTCTCGAGAGACGGGCAGCACGCTGATTATCACGTGCAATCGCCGCACCCAAGGGAGTCGACTCATCCAAGATAGCCATTCGCCCTCCATTTGCGCCGTTGATTTTGTTTGCTTCCTATTCTACGCGTTTCACGTGAAACATCACGGCGGAGGATTAGAACACTATTCGAACAGTCAGCGACGAATGACTTCCACTACGCGCGTTGGCTGTTCCAAGACTCCTTCGCCCACATGTTTTATAACCGGAGTGTGGCAGCGGTGAACCTTCACTGCCTTCTTAGACTTGTAGATTTCTTCCTGCGCACGGTCCCCCTTGATCGCCAGCAGTCTGCCCTCCGGGCTCAGCAGTGGAGCACACCAGTCGATCAGCTGCGGCAGCGCCTTGACCGCACGTGCGGTGACGGCGGTGAACATTTCGATGTCCACAAGGTCTTCGGCCCTAGCGCGCACAATGCGCACGTTTTCAATCCCGAGGTCATCGACAACCATGGTGAGCCAGTCGACACGGCGTTCCATCGCCTCAATCAAAGTGAAGGAAATATCCGGGCAGGCAATAGCCAGGGCGAGCCCGGGCAGGCCAGCCCCGGACCCGACGTCGCCAACGGAATCACCGGGACGAAGCAGTTCCCTGACAACAGCGCAGTTGAGAATGTGCCGCGTCCACAGCCGGTCGACTTCGCGCGGTCCGATAAGGCCCCATTCAACACCTGTCGTGGCAAGGTGCTGGGCGTAGGCCTCGGCAATCGCAAGACGATCGCCGAAGACCTCTGCCGCGGCCTGGGGACGAGGTTCGGTCATGGCAGGCTGATGACCACGTGGCGCTTGGGGCCTTCGTCTGCAGATTCAGAGACCAGGCCTGCGCGTGAAACCTGGTCGTGGATGACCTTGCGCTCAAAAGAGTTCATGGGCTTAAGCGCAACGGATTCGCCGGTCTCCTTGACCTGGTCGATCTTCTTGTTGGCCAGTTCCTTCAGCTGGTCGCGGCGCCTGCTGCGGAAGCCGTCGATATCGAGCATGAGCCACGAGCGCTGGCCGGTAGCAGTCTGCACGGCAAGGCGTGTCAGTTCCTGCAGCGAGTTGAGGACCTCACCTTCGCGGCCTACCAGAATGTCGACCTCGGAGTCCTCTTCAGGTGGAACAATGGCAACCTGGGCACGGCCTTCAACGACGTCGATGTCGATATCACCGTCAAGGTCGACAATGTCGAGAAGTTCTTCGAGGTAGTCCGCGGCGATGTCGCCTTCTTCTTCAAGAAGTTCGGCGCGGGTGGGCTTCTTGTCTTCTGTCGAGTCAGTCATCGTCACTCACTTCTTCTTTTTCTTCTTCTGACGATTCTTGCTGATCGGCTGCTGGCGCTGGCCGCCCTTCTTGGCCGGTGCTTCTTCTTCGGCCTTCGGCTGCATGTGCTTGGGCAGTTCCCGGCCCTTCTTGGCGTAGCGGGCCTGCATTTCCTTCTCGGCCTTGGAACCGGGGGCGGGCATATTGCGGATGACGATGAACTGCTGAACCATCGTCCACGTGTTGGTGGCAAGCCAGTAGATGAGCACACCGAGCGGGAAGTAGATGCCGCCGACGGCGAAGATGATCGGAAACAGGTACAGGAGCATCTTCTGCTGCTGCATGAACGGGTTGTCCATGGCCTGCGCAGACATGTTCTTGGACATCATCTGCTTCTGCGTGATGAACTGCGTGGCAGCCATGATGATGATCATGACGGCGGTGAGCACCTTGACGCCGATGCCGTCGCTCATGAAGGTATCGCGCAGGTAGATGCCGAAGATGGTTGCGTTGTCCATCTGCTTGGCAAGCTCCTGCGTCATGCCGCCGATGGCGCCCATGTTTCCGGCTGCGATTTCCGGAACGTTGTGGATCACGCGGAAGAGCGAAAAGAACACCGGAATCTGAACGAGCATCGGCAGGCAGGAGGCCAGCGGATTTGTGCCGTGCTTCTTGAACAGCGCCTGCTGTTCTTCGGCCATTTGCTGCCGGGAGTACTGGTCGCGCTTGCCCTTGTACTTTTCGCGCAGTCGCTGCATATCCGGCTGGAGCAGCTGCATCTTCCGCTGCGCCTTGATCTGATAGACGAACAGCGGAATGAGGATCGCGCGGATCAGCATTGTCATTGCAATGATCGCAACGGCCCAAGTCCACCCGTTTTCAGCGGGCATGCCGATGGCAGTGAAGATGTCGTGGAACAGACTGAGGATCCACGCGATCACCCACTGAATGGGCTTCAGGATTGTGTCCATGAAGTTTTCGTTCTCCTAGGCGGTCAGTCGGCCGTGTCTATTGTGCCACCCTTCGCGAAGCGGGCCTTCATGGTGCGCGATTGCTTCTCCATGAACGACCCGGGCACATAGTCGAGGCCGCCGGGTGAAAGGGGGTTGCAGCGCAGCAGCCGCCACGCTGTGGCGATGGCGCCGCGGATTGCCCCGTGGACTTCAAAGGCGTCGAGCGCGTACTTCGAGCACGACGGGTAGTACTTGCATCTGTCGCCGTACAGCGGCGAGATCAGTTGTCTGTACAGCCGCATTAACCATACGAATGGCATACGAGGTGCCAAACGGAGTCCGTGAAGGACTCGACTGCCGCCGTGTGGCACGGGAGGCAGTGACGATGGGGTGTTCTCAGAGTCTTTGGTCAGCATTGATGCGCTGCAGTGCCGTCAGGGTGCTGTCTTTGAGCTGTGCATAGTCACAGTGCGCGGCTTTGGGCAGGGCGCGGATGACGTAATCGCCGGTCAGCTGTCCCATGAGTTCGCTGCTGATGGCGCGCAGTCGCCTTTTGACCAGGTTGCGGGTGACGGCGTTGCCTACAGCTTTGGAGACGATAAAGCCCACGCGCGGGGCGTGGGCCGTATCGAAGTCGGCGTGGATGACCAGCGCCTGGCTGCCCGCTTTTCGTCCTGAGCGGAAGATCCGCTTGAAGTCTTCGGGGCGCCGGATGCGGTTCCGTGCCGGAAGCACGTCAGGCTGAAAGGTTTGAGCGGCCCTTGCGGCGACGAGCGGCGAGGACGGAACGGCCTGCACGCGTGCGCATGCGAGCACGGAAGCCGTGGGTCTTGGCGCGCTTGCGGTTATTGGGCTGGAAGGTACGCTTGCTCACTTGTTTCTCCGTCTAGGTCAGTCTGTGCCCGAAGATCAGGCATGTGGCGCAGATCTTCCTTAAGAAAGCTTCAGGGGCTGTCTTGCTTCCTGCGCCTTCAGGCCAAGGGGAAGTTCACACAACTCAAACGGGCCCACAAACACAGGACGCTCCAGTTTAGCCTCTTCTTCCGGTTCGGGTCAAAACAACCACGGCTCGGACCAGCTCTCTCGTTCCGCATGCTGTCGCGGATCACAGCATGCATACACAGCCGCCCGTGGAGAACTTTGAAGTTACATTTCTGTAGTTCACTCCCCTGTTCACACGATGTTCACGGCCGCGTCCACAAATGACACGCGTGTAGTTATCCACAAACTTGTCCACCAATGTGCATATCTTGGCCTCAGCTATCGATTTGCTCCACATTCTGTGGAAAACTATGGGGACTGACTCGAACCAGTTTTCACATGTGTGGATAACCTTTGGGAAGGCCGATGAGCGACAAGACACGACTGCAGACAATCTGGCAAGAGGTGCTCACCGCCCTTATGGCCGATACCGCCATCCACGCCCGCCACAAGGGCTTCCTGGCACTCGCCGTTCCCACGGCACTTGTCGGAGACGAGCTCATCGTCCTGTCTGTGCGCAATGATCTGACTCGCAAAACCCTCGAAGTCGACCTGCGGGATCGTCTGCAGGAGGAGTTCTCCCGAGCACTGGGCAAGACGGTCACGTTTGCCATTGCGCTGGACGAAAACCTCGAACTGCCAGGCGACAATGAAATCGTCGAAGACGACAGCAGCTACGATCCACACCCCACTCCCCCACCGCAGCCGCCGCTCGGGTCCCAGCCGCCGGCATCAGCACCCACGCCAGCCGCGGCTGCTCCGCCCGCCCCCGCGCCGTCCGCACCTTCCGTGCCGCACCACGCGGGACCGGCAGAACAGGCACCCACCGCTGCCCACACCTCGGCCGATGAGGACAGCGGCTTCACCGCGGCAGCCAGCGGAGCGGCGGACCTCAACTCCAAGTACACGTTCGAGTCCTTTGTCATCGGCGCATCGAACCGGTTCGCCCACGCGGCTGCCCTGGCTGTGGCCGAAGCACCGGCCAAGGCGTACAACCCGCTGTTCATCTACGGAGAGTCGGGTCTGGGCAAAACGCACCTGCTGCACGCCATCGGGCACTACTCGATGCAGCTGTTTCCCAATCTGCGGGTGCGCTATGTCAGCTCAGAAGAGTTCGTCAACGACTTCATCAACACAATCGGTTCGTCGACCACGTCGAACTCACTGCGTCCGGCCTTCCAGAAGCGCTACCGCGAAGTCGACATCCTCATGATCGACGACATCCAGTTCCTGCAGGGCAAGGACGCGACCGTCGAAGAGTTCTTCCACACGTTCAATGCGCTGCACAACGAACAGAAGCAGGTCATCATCACCTCCGACCAGCCGCCGAAGCTGCTCAGCGGCTTCGAGGAGCGACTGCGTTCGCGCTTCGAGTGGGGGCTGCTGACGGATGTGCAGCCGCCGGATCTGGAAACCCGCTTTGCGATTCTGCGCAACAAGGCCCACGGAGAGAACCTGGATGTTCCCGACGATGTTCTGGAGTACATCGCATCGCGCGTGTCCTCCAACATTCGCGAACTCGAAGGCGCGCTCATTCGCGTAACGGCGTTTTCAAACCTCAATGATCAGGTCATCGACGTCGATCTGGCAGAAACCGTGCTCAAGGACTTCATCACGCAGGATGACACCCCTGAGATCACGGCCGTGGACATCATGGGCCAGACCGCCCAGTACTTCAGCCTGACCCTCGATGATCTCAAGGGAACCAGCCGTTCGCGCACGCTGTCGACCGCGCGCCAGATCGCCATGTACCTGTGCCGTGAACTCACGGATCTGTCGCTGCCGAAGATCGGCCAGGCTTTCGGCGGGCGCGACCACACCACCGTGATGCACGCAAATAAGAAGATCAAGACGCAGATGGCCGAGCGCAGGGCGCTGTATACGCAGGTCACAGAGCTGACAAACCGCATCAAACAGCAGCACCGGCTGTAACGGCGGTGAGATTCCACACCTGTGGAAAACCTGGTGGATAACGTGCGTTATCTGTTATCGAACCTCTGGAGGGAGCAACGGTGTTCGGTGGATGGCTGTGTAATCACATCGCTGTAACCAGCAGGCGTCCACTGAACCCCACCGATTCATGAACAGAGTTGTCAACGGGGTCTGTGTGGCGCTTGGTCGCATAGACTTTCGATGACATCGATGTAATTCCACAGAATCCACAGGACCTAATACTGCTTCTGTACTTACTCAAAGACTCAAGAGGGAACCCGCCGATTGCTCTGCGCAACGCTTGCCCACATCAACTTCGCTGAGTTCTGGTCACAGCGGCCTGCCCTCGTTGATTCGGCGTAAGATCGGCGTGTAATGTTGCTTTCTGCTTATGCCGTGAGTAGTGGCGCAAGCGAAAAGGCTGGAATCCTCGGCGCTGCTGAGAAGAACCGACCAGGAGAGATGTGAACGCTGAAGCTGCTCAGTCCGTGAAGTTCAAAGTGGACCGCGACGTCCTGGCCGACGCCGTCACCTGGACCACCAAGTCGATTCCGCAGCGCCCCGCGGTTCCGGTTCTCACCGGCCTTCTCATCTCAGCTCACGCCGATGGTTCGGTTGATCTTGCTGTTTTCGACTACGAAGTCTCGGCTCGCGCCCGTATTGGCGCCGATGTCGAGGCGGAGGGAACCATTCTCGTTTCCGGTCGCCTTCTTGCTGACATCGCTCGCGCTCTTCCGCCTCAGCCTGTCGTGTTCGAACTCGAAGGGACCAAGGTCAACGTCACGTGCGGGTCCTCGCGCTTTGCGCTCATGACCATGCCGGTGGAGGAATACCCCGCGCTTCCTGCCGTTCCCGAAACCACCGGCGTCATGTCGGCTTCGGACTTCCAGGGTGCTGTCGGGCAGGTCAACATTGCGACCTCGAAGGATGAAACCCTGCCGATTCTCACGGCCATGCGAGTTGAAATAGAAGGTGACCGTGTCACCCTGCTGGCAACTGACCGCTACCGCCTGGCGGTGCGGGAATTCACGTGGAATCCGCGCAACCCGCAGGTTGAGGCTGTTGCTCTGGTCCGCGGCAAGACGATGGCTGAGGCCGCGAAGGCCATGAGCGGTGACATTGAGATTGCCCTGGCGGAATCCGGTGGCAAGGAGATGTTGGCGTTCTCTTCCGAGGGTCGTGTCACCACGTCGCTGCTGGTCGAAGGCGACTACCCGAAGGTTCGTTCGCTCTTTCCCAAGGACGTTGCAATCTCGGCTGTCATGGAGACAAGCGCTCTGCGCGAAGCCGTGCGCCGCGTGTCGCTTGTTGCCGAGCGCAACAGCCCCATCAAGTTTGAGTTTGCCGACGGTTCGCTTGTGCTGCGCGCTGGTGCCGGTGATGACGCTCAGGCGACTGAAGCTCTGCCTGCAACCATTGAGGGCGGGGAAATCACGACCGGCTTCAACCCCGGTTACATTGCCGAAGGCCTTGCGCAGATCGACACTCCCTTTGTGCGATTCGCGCTCACCGAACCGAAGAAGCCGGTTGTCATTTCGGGCATGACCGAGGCTGACGGCGAAGAGGATACGTCGTACCGCTACCTCCTCATGCCGATTCTGCGATTCTGACGGCGGCCCCATGTGGGTCAGTCGGCTGATTCTGGACCAATTCCGCTCCTATTCGCGGCTCAATCTTGAACTTGCCCCCGGTGTGACGGTCTTTCTTGCCCCCAACGGTTGGGGCAAGACGAACCTGGTTGAGGCTCTCGGCTACGTTTCGACTCTGCGCAGCCACCGTGTGACAAACGATTTTCCCCTTGTGCGCACCGGCAGCGAACGGGCCGTTGTGTCTGCTCTTGCTCATCGCGGCAAACGGCAGGTCAGGGTCGAGGTCACGATCAAGGCCAAGGGCGCCAACACCGCCCGCATCAACAAGCAGGCCGTGCGGGTGCGCGAGCTTCTGGGCCTGCTGCCGGCGGTTGTGTTCGCCCCGGAGGACCTCGGTTTGGTCAAGGGGGAACCCGCTGAGCGGCGGGCCTACCTCGATGAGCTCCTGGTTGCACTCACTCCCCGCTACTCCGCTGTCATCGCCGATTTCGACCGAGCTTTGAAGCAGCGCAACGCCCTGCTGAAATCTCTGCGCAAGGCCCGCTACGAAGAGCGTTCGGGCGCGGGGGACGATCCTCTGCGACCCAGCCTGGGCCTTGAAGCG
This sequence comes from Brevibacterium sp. Marseille-P9724, assembly GCF_902500275.1. Taxonomy (NCBI): domain Bacteria; kingdom Bacillati; phylum Actinomycetota; class Actinomycetes; order Micrococcales; family Brevibacteriaceae; genus Brevibacterium; species Brevibacterium sp. Marseille-P9724. Next base: position 158,402 of record NZ_LR722992.1, read on the forward strand.
ACCCTGGAGATATGGGATCACGCCTTTGCCCGCGCCGCGGCTGCCCTTGTCACCGGTCGGCTGGGTCTTCTTGACCGCCTGGCGCAGCCGCTGGCCGATGATTTCGCCAGACTGGCCGAAGACGCTCGCCCGGAAAGGCGCACAGCGGCGGCGAAGTACGCATCACGCGTTGACTATTCGGTCATCGACCGTTCTCTGCCGGGTGCGCAGCAGGCCATGGAGGACCTCATCCTCGATGAGCTTGGCAAGCGCCGCCGCGTCGAAATCGAAAGGGGTGTCACCCTCGTAGGCCCGCAGCGCGATGATCTTGACCTGCAGATCGGGGCAGCCCCGGCCAAGGGCTATGCCAGCCACGGCGAAAGCTGGTCACTCGCACTTGCTTTGCGTTTGGCCAGCTGGCGAGTGCTGCAGGCCAATCCAGACGAACCTGACGATTCACCCGTCCTCGTACTCGACGACGTGTTCTCTGAGCTTGACGAAGGCCGCACTCGCAGACTCGCCGACATCATTCAAGAAGCCCAGCAGGTCCTCATAACAACCGCGGTGGCCGGCCATATACCCAACAACCTCACAGGTGAGATCATCGATCTGACAGCAGGCACCTCGGAAGGTGAACAGGCGGGAGGACAGAGCGGATGAACCAGAAGCTGCCGGTCTCAAACGCCGCTCTCGAAGCGCTGGACCGGGTCAGGCGCATGGGTTCCGTCCAGGCGCGCTACAGCGGGTCCCTGCGCAGAGTGCCGCGGGGTATCCGCGAACCGCAGTACTCCGGGGCAGGCGAGGACCCCAGGGATCCCAAGAAGCTGTCGGCAGACCTGTCGGCATTGACGAAGGCCCGCGGGTGGACGACCTCGATGGACGTCGGATCGCTGCTGGGACGGTGGCCGGAGCTTGTCGGCGAGAACGTAGCCCAGCACTGTGTTCCCGAACTGTGCGAACCGCCGAAGCTCACGGTGCGCGCCTCCTCGACAACATGGGCGACACAGCTGCGGCTGATGCGCGACATGCTGTTGGACCGTCTGGAGCGGGAACTGGGGCGACGAGTGATTGACGACATCGAGATCATCGGCCCCAAGCAGAAGTCATGGAAGAAGGGCCGGTTGTCCGTGCCCGGCCGCGGTCCGCGCGACACCTACGGATGATCCGCGCTTTCAGGTGCCCTGCGAGCGGCGGCGTGGTGCCAAAACAGAACTTCGCAGCTGCGTGAATCTGTGGCGGCCCGCACAGGCCTCTGAGAGGTCTTCAGACGGCCCGCCCCTCATCGGCGGATCTGAAAATGCGCGGAAACGGCCATTGCGTGCCTGTCACCCGCTGTTTCAAGCCCGAACGCTGTAGACTTGGACGGAAATCTGCACAGATCCGAGGAGTTTCATGGCCGACGAGCACAAACCGCATTACGATGCCGGTGATATCACCGTTCTTGAAGGGCTCGAAGCGGTCCGCAAGCGGCCGGGCATGTACATCGGGTCGACATCCGAACGCGGTCTTCACCACTTGGTCTATGAAATCGTCGACAATTCGGTCGACGAAGCCCTGGCAGGCTACAACGACAGCATCGAAGTGACCATCCTCGCCGACGGCGGTGTGCGGGTGGTCGACCACGGACGCGGAATCCCCGTGGCCATGCACCCTTCGGAAGGCCGACCGACCCTGGAAGTCGTCCTGACCGTTCTGCACGCGGGAGGCAAATTCGGCGGCGGCGGCTACGCGGTCTCCGGTGGCCTGCACGGAGTCGGTTCGTCCGTCGTCAACGCGCTCTCGCTGCGCATGGACGCGGTTGTGCGCCGTGACGGCAAAGTGTGGCGACAGTCCTACGAACGCGGTGTCCCCACCTCGGACGTGGTGGAAGGCGAAGCCACCGACCAGACCGGAACCGACATCACCTTCTGGCCCGACCCGGAGATCTTCGACACCACTGAATTCAGCTTTGAGACCCTGCGGGCGCGCTTCCAGCAGATGGCGTTCCTCAACAAGGGCCTCAAGATCACGCTGACAGACGAACGCCAGCCCGAAATCGACGATGACGACGTCCAGCTGGAAGACGAAGAGGCAGAAGAGTTCAAGCCGCGTGAAGTCGTATTCAAATACGACAAGGGTCTGCTGGACTACGTGGCCTACCTCAATTCGGCCAAGAAGAGCGAAACCGTCCACGACGACGTCATCGCCTTTGAACACGAAGACAAAGAACAGGCGATCGCCCTGGAAGTGGCCATGCAGTGGACCACCGGCTTCCAGGAGGGCGTGCACACCTACGCCAACACCATCAACACCCACGAAGGCGGTACGCACGAAGAGGGCTTCCGCACCGCACTGACTTCCGTGCTCAACAGCTATGCGCGCGAACAGAGGCTGCTGCGCGAAAAGGACGCCAACCTCACCGGTGAGGACATTCGCGAGGGTCTGACCGCAGTCGTGTCGATCAAACTGGGCGAACCGCAGTTTGAAGGTCAGACGAAGACCAAGCTGGGCAATTCAGAGGCCCGCAACTTCGTCAGCCGGGTAGTGCGCGACGAACTGACCCACTGGCTGGAATCCAATCCCGCAAACGCGCGCGAAGTTGTGCGCAAGGCCGTGCAGGCTTCCCAGGCGCGCCTGGCTGCGCGCAAAGCCCGTGAAGCAACGCGCCGCAAGGGCCTGTTGGAAACCTCCGGCATGCCCGGGAAGCTGCGGGACAACCAGTCGAAAGATCCGACGATTTCGGAAGTGTTCATCGTCGAGGGTGACTCGGCAGGCGGTTCGGCGGTGCAGGGTCGCAACCCGATGACGCAGGCCATCCTCCCCCTGCGAGGCAAGATCCTCAATGTGGAGAAGGCCCGCCTGGACCGCGCTTTGGGCAATAACGAAGTGCAGTCGATGATCACGGCGTTCGGCACTGGAATCGGCGACGAATTCGACATCGAGAAGCTGCGCTACCACAAGATCATCCTCATGGCAGACGCAGATGTTGACGGCCAGCACATCACTACGCTGCTGCTGACACTCATCTTCCGCTATATGAAGCCGCTGATTGAAAACGGCTGCGTCTACCTGGCGACCCCGCCGCTGTATCGCATCAAGTGGTCCAACGCGGATGATGACTTCGCCTATTCGGATGTCGAGCGCGACAAGCTGCTGACAGAAGGCCGTGCAGCCGGCAAGCGCCTGCCCAAGGACCTCGCCATTCAGCGCTACAAGGGTCTGGGCGAAATGAACTACCAGGAACTGTGGGAAACCACGATGAACCCCGAAAACCGTCTGCTCAAGCAGGTTGAACTCGAAGACGCGCTCGTGGCCGACGAAATCTTCACCGTGCTGATGGGTGACGATGTCGAATCGCGCAAGCGCTTCATTCAGGAAAACGCCAAGGACGTCCGCTTCTTGGACATCTGATGCCGGGATGCGCCCCCGGGCATGAGTGCTCGGGCGGCGCAGTTTCGACACAGATCCGCTTAGGCTTCTATCAACGGAGGATCCGGTCAGGTGGCCGAAGAAGACAACAATAACGTAAACGCTGAAGAACAGCACCCGGTCGACGGCGCAGGCACCCAGGTGGCTGCCCGTGTTGAGCAGGTCAACCTCAATGCCGAAATGCAGCGGTCCTACCTGGACTACGCCATGTCGGTCATTGTGGGCCGTGCTCTGCCGGATGTCCGCGATGGCCTCAAGCCGGTCCACCGGCGTGTGCTGTACGCCATGTACGACGGCGGCTACCGGCCGGATCGCAGCTTCTCGAAGTGTTCGCGCGTGGTCGGCGATGTCATGGGCCACTTCCACCCGCACGGTGACTCGGCTATCTACGACGCGCTTGTGCGCCTGGTCCAGCCGTGGAACATGCGCTACCCGCTGATCTCGGGTCAGGGAAACTTCGGTTCGGCCGGTGATGACGGCGCGGCTGCTCCGCGTTACACAGAGTGCAAGATGGCTCCCCTGTCCCTGGAGATGGTCCGGGACATTGAAGAGGAGACCGTCGACTTCCAGGACAACTACGACGGACGCAATCAGGAGCCGGTCTACCTGCCGTCGCGCTTTCCGAACCTGCTGGTCAACGGTTCGGCAGGTATTGCCGTCGGCATGGCCACCAATATTGCGCCGCACAACCTGCGCGAAGTCGCAGCCGGTGCACAGTGGCTGCTGAGCCACCCCGAGGCCTCTAACGAAGAGGCGCTCGAGGCGCTGCTCGGCATCATCAAGGGTCCCGATTTCCCGGGTGGGGCCACAATTCTGGGCCGCCAGGGCATTGAGGACGCCTACCGCACCGGCCGCGGGTCGATTACGCAGCGCGCGGTTGTTGAAGTCGAGGAAATCCACGGACGCACGTGCCTGGTCGTCACTGAACTCCCCTACCAGGTCAACCCGGACTCGCTTGCAGCGAAGATCGCCAGCTACGTCAAGGACGGCAAGGTTGCGGGCATTGCCGATATGCGCGACGAATCGTCCGGCCGCACCGGTCAGCGTTTGGTGATTGTGCTCAAGCGCGATGCCGTGGCGAAGGTCGTGCTGAACAACCTGTACAAGCACACGCAGCTGCAGGAGAACTTCTCGGCGAACATGCTGGCACTTGTCGACAATGTGCCGCGCACTCTGTCGATTGACGCGTTCTTGCGCCTGTGGGTCAAGCACCAGATTGACGTGATCGTTCGCCGCACCCGCTTCCGCCTGCGCAAGGCCGAGGAGCGCGCACACATTCTGCGCGGCTACCTCAAGGCGCTTTCAGCACTGGACGAAGTGATTGCCCTCATTCGCCGTTCACCGTCGTCTGACGAAGCACGCACCGGACTGATGGAACTGCTCGACGTTGACGAAATCCAGGCAAACGCAATTCTTGACCTGCAGCTTCGCCGTCTTGCAGCGCTTGAGCGCCTCAAGATCGAAGAAGAAGCGCAGAAGATCGAAGAGCTGATCAAGGAATACAACCACATCCTTGAAACTCCGGCCCGGCAGCGCGAAATCGTGTCGGAAGAACTCGATGCGATTGTCGAACGCTATGGCGATGACCGTCGCACCCAGATTCTGGCCGGCTTTGACGGGGACATGTCGATGGAAGACCTCATCCCCGAAGAGCAGGTGGTCGTCACCATCACCCGCGGCGGTTATGCCAAGCGCACGCAGACCAACCTGTACCGTGCACAGCGCAGGGGCGGGAAGGGTGTTGCCGGTGCTCGCCTGCGCGGTGAGGACGTGGTCGAACACTTCTTTGTCACCTCGACCCACAACTGGCTGCTGTTCTTCACCAACAAGGGCAGGGTTTACCGCGCTAAGGCCTACGAACTTCCCGAAGCTCACCGGGATGCGCGCGGACAGCACGTTGCGAATCTCCTGGCTCTGCAGCCGGATGAAGAGATTGCACAGGTTCTGTCCATTGCCGACTACGATGCGGCGGACTACCTGGTGTTGGCAACCAAGTCGGGTTTGGTGAAGAAGACGCGGCTTGGCGAATACGATTCGAACCGCACCGGCGGTGTCATTGCCATCAACCTGCGCGAAACCCCGGACGGAGCAGTGGACGAACTCGTTTCGGCTCGCCTGGTCAACAGCGAAGATCACCTGCTGCTCATTTCGAAGAAGGGCATGTCCATTCGCTTCTCCGCGGATGACGAAACGATCCGCCCCACCGGACGCGCCACCTCGGGTGTTACCGGTATGAAGTTCCGGGATGACGATGCTCTGCTCGCCATGGACGTTGTCACCCCGGGAACCGATGTGTTCGTTGTGACCTCCGGCGGCTTTGCCAAGCGCACTCCCGTTGAGGAGTACCGCCTGCAGGGACGAGGCGGAATCGGCATCCGTGCGATCCGCTTCTCCGATCAGCGGGGGGAGTTGGTCGGCGGCCTCATTGTCGAAGATGATGATGAAGTCTTCGTCATTATGGAACGCGGCAAGATCGTCCGCTCCTCAGTCGCTGAGGTTCCGCAGACCGGACGCAATACAATGGGCGTTGTTTTCGCAAAGCCGGGCAAGCGCGACCGTATTATGGCAGTGACCCGCGGTTCCGGCCACGAAGACGAAGAACTTGACGAAGACGCAGTCGACGAAACTGTTTCGGGCACCTTGGAAGAGGACGCTCTCGCAGTGGAAGGCGACGTGCAGGACTCCGCCGCCAACGGGAGTGATGAGCAGTGAGCAACAGCGAAACGCCAAGCAAGGTCATTCGGACGTCGTCCGGATCAACACGCCTGACAGCATCCAGCGATGCCGATGAGGCCAAATCTGCGGCTGAAACCCCAGAATCAGGATCTCAGCGCAGCAGCTCGGAGTCGTCGACTGCCAAAGGGTCCGCCGGCAGTGCTGAAGGCTCGGCCGAAAAGCCGCAGTCTGCATCAAATCACGGTGCTTCGGGACCGGTGCATTCGACATCGAAGGGCGTGCGGATCGGCGGCAAAAAAGACGGAGCCGAATCTCGTGGCGCTGGCAGCAGTGGTGGCAGCGGCAGTAAGAGTGCCAGCGCCAGCAGCGGGGCCAGCACAAGCGGCGGTGCCACCACAAGCGGCAGTGGGGCAGGCACCTCGGCAGCTTCGGGACCCTCATCCAGCGGAACCGGGAGTTCTCGGCAGGGAGATTCGCAGACTGCGGTCATGAAGACCAGCGGCACGCGGACCACGGCGCAGGGTTCGCAGAACGCCACGCAGACCCAGTCGGTCAGTGCCTCCGGCGGAGCGGGTTCCCATGCAACCGGAGCGGCGTCTGGTTCAGGTGCAGCTTCGCACAGCTCCGCGTCTGGGCCCTCCTCCGTGCAGGCATCCTCGTCGCAGGGGCTGCGGATGTCCGGCAGTGCACAGCGCAAGGGTCCGCGCACCGTGAGACTGGCGGTGGCGAAAGTCGACCCGTGGTCGGTGATGAAGATGACTTTTATGCTGGCACTCGCACTGGGCATTGCCACAATCGTTGTGCTTTTCGTGCTGTGGCTGGTGCTTCACGTGACGGGCACGTTCGGAAATCTGCAGTCTGCGCTTTCTGAATTCGCCGGCGATGAAGGTGCTGACCAGCTGCTGGAGGTGTTCGGGTTGGGCAGAATTCTCAGCTTCGGCGTGATCATCGCCGTGGTCAATGTGATTCTCATGACCGCGCTGTCGACCCTGACGTCGATCATCTACAACATCGGTTCGAGTCTGGTGGGCGGTTTCCATCTGACGCTCACGGACGACTGATTTCCTCTTCACAGCGCAGGCCCCGAGTACGCTCGGGGCCTGCGTTTTTGTGGCCAGGTTGGGGCGATCGGGATCGATTTTGCATTGTGGCGAAGCTAGGGCTATAGTTGTTTTTCGGTTCACCCCGAAGGGGCCTATAGCTCAGGCGGTTAGAGCGCTTCGCTGATAACGAAGAGGTCCGTGGTTCAAGTCCACGTAGGCCCACGAACCAACTCAGATCGGAGGATTTCGTGAAGAGATGGTACGGTGCCGCGGCAACAACCGCAGCCGGACTGTTGACAGTCTTAGTTCTTCGCAAGAAGAGGCAGGAAGGTCACAGCACTTGGTCTCAATACACCGACAGGGTAGAATGAGACTCACCTCTTGGGGGTATGGCGCAATTGGTAGCGCATCTGCTTTGCAAGCAGAGGGTTAGGGGTTCGAGTCCCCTTACCTCCACAAATGAAATCCCGAAGCTTCGGCTTCGGGATTTTTTGTGTTTGGTGTTCTGTTGGGTTTCCACTCCCCGGCTGAAGCTCCTCTACTTGCTGCTGGTGGATCTCCACGGCTGGGCCAGAATGTGCGCTTTGGCCCGAAGATATTGTTTCAAACTCGGACCTGAAGATACGGGTTTCGAATTGGTTTATGCGCGGGACGCACCCGCTGTCTATCCTGGTGCAGGAAGAGAACGCAACCTTCTGGATTTGCCTTGGAGGTGGCATGGCAGACCTCGGTCGGCACGGTCCTGTTCTCGCTTTCTTCGAGTTGCTGCGATGTTGGTGGGGTTGTCGAACCGTGTGGTTCTGGAAGATGATTTGTGGCTATTGAGGGCTTTGCAGTTGAAAGGGCGATGGATGGCTGAGCAGCTGAGGCTTAAGGATGTGCAGTTCCCTTTGCAGGTGCGGGTGCGTACTGACGCGTGGGCGCCGGCGTTCGTGTTGGGGGTAGTGCTGTGGGTGGTGGCCGTGCCGATCATCCTGGGGGTGCCTTCGGCATTGTACGAATGGGGCGGTGCCAAGCTGCAAGCGCTGCGAATATTCGTGGTGGTTTCTTTTCCGGCAATGTGCCTGTTCCAGGTTTACACGTGGATGGCGTGGCGTCGTCCGCGGCATTTGACAGTGACTGAGGATGAGATTCGGACTCATTCGTGGCGAGTGCGCTGGAAGGATGTGCATTCGTTTTGGCTGAATATTCCGCCGTTGAGCAAGAATCCTGACAAGGACAGTCAGGTTTGCTTCGTGATTGAGGATCATGCCTGGACGAATGAGCTGCGCCGGGGGAATCGGTGGGACTCCGGTTATCCGTTCGGTTCCGGGGGGCTGTTGCCACGGCACAATGTAATTAGGACGCAGGCTGCCACGGATCCGCCTATCAATTCGCTGTTTGAGCTGTTCGAGGAGCTGTGGATGCAGGCCCACGGCGAGAACCCGGAAGACGGTGAGAAACCGGAGGACCCTGCCGCGCATTGGTGACATCACAGCTGTGCAGGACGACGGAGTGCGTCGTGGGCAGAGGACGAGGCGCCATGGTGGTTGCGCTGATCTGCTACCCAACTGCCCAATGCTGGCGGCTGGCTTGTGTGTGACGGCATAGACTCGAACTGAATGCCGATTCCCAGGAGGCACCGTGACGCTCACCATTCCCACCATCAACTTTTCCGACGGCACCCCCGTCCCGCTCGTCGGGCTTGGCACCTACGGTCTGCAGGGCAACCCTGGAGCCGAGGCCGTTGCTGCCGCCCTCCAGCAGGGCTACCGTCTGCTCGACACCGCCGCTCAGTACAACAACGAAACTGCTGTCGGCGAGGGCATTCGTCGAAGCGGTGTGGCGCGCGACGAGGTGCTGATCACGACGAAGGTGGCCGGCGGCAGACACGGTCGAGCAGCGACGCGCACCGCTGTCGACGAATCGCGTCGCCGCCTCAATGTCGACACAATCGATATCGTGCTCATTCACTGGCCGAACCTGTCGCGCGGGCTCACCGTTGAGACGTGGGCGACCCTCGTGCAGCTGAAGGAGGAAGGAGTCATCACCCGCATCGGTGTGTCAAACTTCCGTCCCGAGCAGCTCACCGAGCTGCACGATGCCACCGGGGTGTGGCCGGTGATGAATCAGATTCAACTTTCTCCTGCGCTGGCCCGCACTGAGGCTGTCCGCTTTCACGCTGAACACGGCATCATCACTGAGGCCTGGGGCCCGCTCGGTACGCGTGAAGGCCTTCTCGACCAGCTTGTCGTTCACAAGATCGCTGCCAAGCATGGCGTCGACCCCCGCCAGGTGGTGCTGAAGTGGATTGTTGATCGAGGCATCGTCGTGATTCCCAAGTCGAAAGATCCGCAGCGCCAGGCCTCCAATGCCACCTTCAATTTCGAGCTGGACGACGATGACTGCGCGCTGCTTGCCACACTCGATCTCGGAGAGGAACACGCCTGGGACAGTCGCGAGCACGAAGAATGGTGAGTTTCCCGACGAGTTTCACGCGCGGGCGGCTCGGTTACAGCACGTCCTGAACCCCGGTCTGACCGGACCTTCAGAGATAGCATCGCCCCGGTGGAACCGATCCATCGGGGCAATGTGTGTCAGAAGCTGAATGTGCTCTGTCCGTACTCTCGCTCAATCGTCTTGGGAACTCTTCTCTGATCGTCGGTCGGCTTAGGAAGCTCATCCGGCGTGAACAGGTCCGACTTGACGATGGCCTCAAGTAGCTCAATCTGCTGTTCGCCTAGTTCAACTGTTCTGGTGAGGATACGAAGCAGATCGAGAAGTTCGTCGTTCCACTCGTCTTCCCACTCGGTAGGTCGGATTCGATCAAGTGGCGTTGCAGCTTTTCCTGCAGCACGACCGATTCCTTTGCTGGTACGTGAACCCAGCCACTTGTCCAGAACGTTCATTCCCGAAACGTTGAAGTCCCATACCTCCGGACGAACTCCCTTGATGAGCCCGGTTCCGATGCGGAGGTGCTGGGAAGTGCGGTCGTAGCTGATCGACTTCGTTGACTCGGGAAGAGTCGTTACCGACTTCTCCCACGACAGCCCAGAGATCCTCGGCACCACGCCTTCAGGACGATTCTTGCTGACGAAACGTTCGCCGTATGTCTGCAACCACAACAGTTCTTCGCCAAGCACCACAGCACGGTCGAAGAGTTCTCGGCTCTTGGTCATCGGAACGCGAACTGGAGAAGATCCAAGCGGCTCCTCGAACATCCGGCTATACCCATCGTGTGCGACCAAAGCGAAACAGTAAGCCAGCAAGTCTTCGGGCGAAACTTCTCGGCCCAAACCGGCCTTTAAGTACTCAAGGAGACCATTTGAGATATTGGGTTGAAGACACTCAGCGTCTCGATAGAGAGGTATGACATCCTTCCCCCCACAGGAGCCGATGAACGAGTGGAGGTCGGGAACTGCAGTCGAAACTGTAGCTGCCGGACCGTCGCTGATTCGTTCAGACCAGGGTGAAATCATGAACAACTGTTTGGGAGACAGGGATTGCCATAGCGCCGGGCTGTCTGTTTTTGCGAGACGAGGGTCATCAAAAGTCCATTGTCTGTCGAATGACCGCCATCCAAGACGAACTAACGGTTGGGATTCGGCATCAACTGGAAGATCAGCAATCTTTGGTAGCGAAGACACCTTTGTGAAAATGTTTCTACCAGTCTTTGAGGTGACAAACTTCTCGGCGCGTTTCGACGCTGACTCGTCAGCGAGAAGTTCTCGCCAACGTTGAGATAACACGCCTCTTGAAGGTGCAACGGGCCAAAGGCGGTTGTACTTGATTCCCGGTTGACCCCAAGGAAATAGATCTAGTAGCTGAACGTAATTAAACCAACCGTGAGCGGCAGGTTTCGGGATAAACTCTTCGCCGTTGGGCGCAGACACCAGCGTCCATCCTTCGTCGTCCGAGTGGAGACGATCGATTTTGTCCAGCTCCGCGAACTTCTCTTCACGTGTTCCATGAACGCGGCGATAGTAGACGTTCGCTGCGTTACTGGCCTTACCTGACTTCACAAGAGTGACGATCGCTACCGGAGACTGGATATCAAAGATATTTTCTTCTTTCCGAGCACCGCGTCCCTCGCCGCCGAGATCGATGACCCAGATGTCATTCGCAGTGTCGACTGCGAGTTTTCGTAGCCCAACGAATGCCGGTCCATTCAACCACGACGACGCCGTGATGAACGAGATGACAGCTTGGTCTTCAGGGGCTTGTTGGAACGCTTTCCAGATAGCCCATCGCCAGAAGTACACGTACAGGTTGTACAACGATGCCTGCGCCGAGAAGATAACACCATTCTCTTTTGCCGGATTGATCACATCGTCGAACAGCGGACCGTTGTTGGAGTCGCCTGATTCAACCCATCCCCCCATACCGGCAGTACCACGATCGTAGGGTGGATTACCGATCGCCACAGTGATCCTCTGCTCCGCCTTGATCTTCCGAGCTTTCTCGGCAGCTTCAGCCAGAATTCGCGCGTCACCGAACAGGCCCCTGCGTGTGGGCATGTTTGGATCCTCCAACGTGTCAGTGAGGTAGACGCCGATGTCACTGTCTTGGAAGATCTGATTTACGTTGTGGACCAAGCGTTCACCGATACGCAAATGTGCGACCGCGAACGGACCTGGAAGGATTTCGAACGCCAGGAGGTTCTTCGTCAGATTGCGAGCCACTTGCTCAACGCCCGCCTTACCACGCTCATCATGGGCAACATCGCACGCTCGATCGATCACCGCCAGGGGGTAAGTGCCGCTACCGGCAGCAGGGTCGAGAGTGATAACTGATTTTGAACCAAACCCGAGTCTCTGTCTGAATCTACGGCGAAGGATGTCGTCAACGATCCTGACCTGGCAGTTCACCACACTTGTCGGGGTGTAGTAGACACCAGACCGATTGCGCGCCTCGGGGTCGTACTTCCCCAAGAAGTCTTCGTAGAACCACAGCCATGCCTCACCGCGCGAGTCTTGGGCCGACCTGATTGCCTTGGTGTCCATGCTCGAAATGAGGCGAACAATCGCTTCTAACTCCGGGTTGATGTATTCGATGAGTTCAGGGATTCCAAGCACGGGTCCGAGTGCAGCGGCCAAGACATTGCGGTTCCCGATGCTGAGAGTGTCTTTCGCCTCTAGCAGTGTCAAAACCCCGTCATGGTCTCGGTCCGCTTGACCGGTGAGTCCGGCAATTGCCATCGAGTAGGCGATCACCTGGGCGACATCGCTGGAGAACTGTTCGGACGAGGTGGTCATGTGGACTGTTTGGTCCCACGCCTCTTTTGCTTCAATCACCTCTCGACGTTTGTTCTCCAAGCCTTCGTCAAGGCGGAGGCGCATGAACTTGGCCAAAGGAGCCAAGCGTGATGCAAGCTGGCTGACCCTTTTGATCGGGGTCGGTTTCGTCGCCACGAACAACTCCAACATTCGTTGGAGCTCCCTCGGGTCCCATTTTTCGGGGTTGTCGATGGGGAGCTTTGCTGCCGAGACAAGCGAGCCGGTGCGGTAGAAGTATGCTTCTTGACCGTTCGACACGATCAATGCATCAAGCTCAGCGAGAAGCGACCACTGATCCTTCTCACGACCGCGCCACTTCTCTCCTACTAATGTGTGACCCGGAGCCTTCAGCTCAATCCATCCGCGCGGCTTCCCTTTCAAGGTCACAGCGAAATCCGGCCTAACGCCGTCCAAGTGTGCTTCACGGATCAGATCCATTTCACCGATCCCAAACCTTTCGGACAGGGCCTTGAACAGGTTGGATACCGGAACCGTCAGTTGAGCCTCTGGGTCAGCAGCAATGCTGTGTCTCATAGCACTTTGAACCTGGGTCGAGTAATCCGAAGCCAGTTTAAGAATCTGTTCGCCATCGACGGCCATACCAACACCTCGCCATTGTGAAGTTGTTCGTTTATCAACCCATTATTGACAGTTCGCTGATTGAAACGGTGGATCAGCACGCACTGATCTTCGTCACGAGCCTTCGTTACTCAACGGTGGACTCTGTCCGGATGACGAACTGGTGGGTAAGGAACTGATCACGTGACCTCAGCGGTTAAGTGAGGCGTAAGCCGCCGAACCACACCGCCGAACCACGCCGACCACTGTGAATCATCGACGTCTATTCTCTATCGACGTCTCCTTGAGAATCCTGGAGACGTCAAAGCGTGTGACCAGTCCTTGGAGCTGGCCGGTCTTTTTGCCATCGGTCGTGATCAAGCAGGCAACAGGTCCATCGGCAGAGCCCAAATCACTGCAGACTTCGTGGACAGGTGTGGTGGGTTTGTAGAACTTCTCCTTCTCGTTCTCCTCAGCACACTCTAAGATCTCTGCAACGGTGACTTTCTCAGCCATCAACACTCCGTCGATATCGATGTGCTTGCTGACCCAGCGCGCCATGGCATTGGTGGTGAACAAGCCGATGTACTGCCTACCGTCATAGACAGGCATCTGGGAGATGTTGTATTTGATGATCTCGGCAGCTGCATCGGCCAATGAATGATTGGAGGACAGCACATCAACGTCTTTGATCATGTGGTCCTTCACCTGTGGTGCCTGCCTGATCTGTTTCTCTAAAGTTTCGATGAGCTCGACTATGTCTTCGCGCGGTATCGCAACAGGTTTCCCCTGTTTGCGGTCACCGTGTTGAATTGCGTTACGGAGGTCGGCCAGTGTTCTCAGCAAACTGAAGTTATTCTGGACGACCGGATCTTTCCGATCCTTGGCAGTGCGTATTGCTTCACCGATGCCCTTAAATTCGCGGTTGTACCTTTTCGAGAGGATCTCCACAATCTCCTCGACAGCGGAAAGGAATCGATCAAGCAGTTCGTCGGACTCGAGGGTTGGCGTCACAACATAACCTTTCGTCAATGACATGTGGTCATCCCATTATCTGACTTACGCATCTGAACACTCGACCAGTGGAGATCCGTCTGGATCATTGAGTGTTCGGGTCTTGGCCTAACCCGTCGCGCGGACTCACCGTTGAGACGTGGGAAACCCTCGTGCAGCTGAAGGAGGAAGGCGTCATCACCCACGTGGGTGTGTCGAACTTCCGTCCCGAGCAGCTCACCGAACTGCACGACGCCACCGGGGTATGGCCGGTGATGAATCAGATTCAGCTTTCCCCTGCGCTGGCCCGCAGTGAGGCTGTCCGCTTCCACGCCGAACACGGCATCGTCACTGAGGCGTGGGGCTCGCTCGGTATGCGTGAAGGCCTGCTCGACCAGATTGTCGTTCACAAGATCGCTGCCAAGCATGACGTCGACCCACACCAGGTGGTGCTGAAGTGGATTGTTGATCAAGGCATCATCGTGATTCCCAAGTCGAAAGACCCGCAGTGTCAGGCCTCGAATGCCACCTTCAACTTCGAGCTGGATGACGATGACCGCGCCCTGCTGGCCACGCTTGATCTCGGAGAAGAACACGCGTGGGACAGCCGCGAGCACGAGGAATGGTGAGGTTTGTCCGCGAAGACCGCAGCCCGAGCGGCTCTGGCGATCGCATCGATCGAAGCACCTGCACAGACGGAATCGCCAACGGAATAATTCGCGGCGCCCAGGCATTTGCGTAGATAGAGGGCCAACTGGCAGAAAGCTCGAGATCTCAGAGATGTTGACCCGCGCGAATAAGAGGACTTTTCTCTTTGGAGATGACAAATATGACTGAGTTCAAGACTGTAAGCATCCTCGGCGGCGGCGTTCTCGGATCACAGATCGCCATGCAGGCCGCATACCACGGCAAAGACGTCACCATTTACGATGCCTTCCAGGAATCGCTCGATAAACTTCCCGCGCGCTGGGACTGGATGCGCGCCGGATACGAAGAAGACCTTGAGGACTTCACTGCCGACAAGTTCGATGAAGCTCTGAAGCGGATCTCCACCACCACTGATCTCAAAGAGGCAGTTTCAGACACGGACATCGTCATCGAAGCAGTCCCAGAAAACCTTGAACTCAAGCGCGAGACGTGGGAAAAGGTGGGCAAGCTGGCTGATGAGCGAACCGTGTTTGCGACGAACACCTCGTCGCTGCTGCCGTCGCTCTTTGCTGACTCGTCCGGCGCTCCCGAACGCTTCCTTGCCATCCACTACGCCAACCGCATCTGGAAGCAGAACCTCGCCGAAGTCATGGGAACCCCGAAGACGGACGAAAAGTTCGTCGAAAAAGCACTGAAGTACGCGGAAGAAACCGGCATGGTTCCCGCTTACGTGAAGAAGGAAACCCCCGGCTACTTCCTGAACTCGATGCTCATTCCGTGGCTGAACGCAGGCAAAGACCTGTACATGAATGGAGTCGGCAACCCCGAAGACATCGACAACGCCTGGAAACTCGGAACAGGCAACCCCCGCGGTCCGTTCGAGGTCTACGACGTCGTCGGCTTCCACGTTGCCTCCCACATTGCCCGCAACTCCGGCACAGAGATCGGCAAGGGCTTCGCCGACAAGCTCCAGGAGGCCATCGACGCTGGATTCAGCGGCGTGGCTGACCGCAAGGGCTTCTACGTCTACGACGATGCCGGCAACATCACCGGCGCAAACGACTTCTTCACGAAGTAATGCGCTGAGCCCCAGTTGCTGTTTCTGCTGGGGCAAGAAGAAGCGCAGACTTCCGACCCTTCTCGGGGGAGCCGGCCCCTGGGCTTGACCTACCATCTGCGCGGATGAATCCGTGCCACAGACCCCTAATACAGATGGCATAAAGGTCTGGCGGTTCGATGCCTGTCGAAAGGGTGGGAAGCGAACGGCCGGCCGGGCTTTCGCCCGACCGGCCAGGAGAGAGTCAGTGCAGGAACTCCTGCGCTTTGCTTAGATTCGGCGACCAGAAATGATTACGGCCACTCCACCGACTGCAAGCAGTGCGATGCCAGCAAGCCCAACTGCCAGACCGGTCGCACCGGTGCGCGGCAGGCTGCCGGAGGCAGAGGAGCTCGGCTTCGTGCCATTGTCCTGTGAACCTGAAGTTCCCGAGGTGCCGGGCTTGTCAGCTCCAGGAGCTTCCGCACCGGGCTTCTGGTCTTCAGGGTCCTTGGCATCCGGCTTTCCCTTGTCGTTTTCGCCTGCTTCAGGAGCCTCTTCGGGGTCCTTAGCGTCCGGTTCGTTCCCTTCGGGGTCCTTGGCTTCAGGGTCCTTAGCCTCGGGGTCCTTGGGCTTGTCGCCGTCATTGTCCGGGGTGCCGGGCTCGTTCACATCGGGATCCTTAGTCCCGGGTTCTTTGGCGCCCGGATCCGTCGGCTTGTCGTCGCCGTTTTCCGGTGCTTCGGGCTCGGTCGGGTCCTGCGCTTCGGGGTCCTTAGCCTCGGGGTCCTCGGGTTTGTCGCCGTCGTTGTCCGGGGTGTCGGGTGCTTCGGGTTCGTTGGCTTCGGGATCCTTCGGGTCCTGCGGTTCCGGATCCTTGGGGTCGTTAGCCTCGGGATCCTTGGGGTCGGTCGGCTTGTCGCCGCCGTTTTCCGGGGTGTCAGGAGTTTCCGGTTCCTTCGGATCCTGCGGTTCGGGGGCTTCCGGTTCCTTGGGCTCTTCTGCCGGGAACAGCGAGTTCTTCTGTTCGTCGGTGAGGTTGATGTTGGAGCGGTGGAGGACGGTGTCGTCGTTCGGGTTGCCGTGGGCTACCCATACGACGGTGTCGTAGTCGGTGTCCTTGTTCAGTTTGTCTGCTGCTGCGGTCGCCTGGGCGTCGAGCTTGCCGTCCTTGATGTTGCTGCTGGGAATGTACTCAACGGCAACCGGTTCCTTCGACGACTTTTCAACGGCAGCCGACCTAGCGGACGGACGTGATAGTTCGATTTCGCTGTTCTTGACCTTACGGTCGACAATTGCGACGTAGACACCGTTGGCATCCCGACCAGTGCTGGCCTTGGGCAGCACGCCATAGCCTTCGCCGGTCACATTGACCGTCAGGCCCTTGTCAGAAACAGAGGGCGTGCTCTTAGTGGTGTTCTTAATCGTCTCCTCATCGACCTGCGGTTCAGGCTCTTCGGCCGTGTACTTCACGGTGATCTCAGTGGGCTTCTTGCGTGGGTCCGCAGCTCCGCCGGATGTGTACCAGTACTGGGTCTGGCCGGTCTGTACGTTGTAGTCCACCCAACTCTTGGGGAATGAACCCCAGCCGTCTTTTTCTTTGTTCTGGTCTGGCTGTCCGCTGTCGATGCCCTCGTAGTCCGGGGTGACGGTGAAGCCGTTTTCATCGAGCTCAACCTTGTTGTTTTCGAAGTCGGCGATGGTGCCTTCAACGGGGTTGAGCTTTTCCCACTTGGACAGGTCCTCCATGTCGGTGCCGTAGCCGGAGAAGGTGCCGGTGAGCTTGCCCTTGCCGTTCTTCACCTCGAGCTTCGGGTCACTCACCGACCAGTAGGTGTACCCGGAGTAGTACACCAGGGTGAACGAACCCTCCCACTGAATGGTTCCAGAATTCGTTTCAGGGTCGATTGTGCCTTTGCCACCGGAGATCTCAACGAAGTTGCCCGATCGCTTGGCTTTGTCGCCGTTCCACGTGTTGAGCCTCTCGCCTTCCGGGGTCTGGCACTTGTTGTCCCACGTGATCGGCTGTGTGCCGCCATCAGCGGTAGGCCGCAGGATCTTGACATTGCCCTCTTCCGGGCTGAAGAGCTTCTTAGCTTCGGCATCTTCCTTTGACCACGGCGAGGACTGCCCGGCATCGCCGGATACACCGGCGGACAGGAAGTTGCATGTGCCGGGAGCATAAGCGCCCGCACCGGATTCGGCGTTGATACCCCAGCTGAAGACAGCGTCCGAAACATTGAGTTCTGCGGCCTGGGCGGGGTGCGCGGACAGCAGACCGGCCCCGCCCAGCGCGAGTGCCACGCTTCCGGCCAGGCAGGCGCGCCAATTGCGGCGCGAAGGCGCGCTCGATGATGACTTCATTGTTCTCCTTGTGGACTTACGTCGTGCGTACAGTTCGCAACTGATTTACGAGAAACTAACTTGACCTAAAACGTTTAGGTAAGGCTATCCTTAGTGACAGTCACCCTGTAAGTCAACTCACGGTTTGGTGAATGTTTGTTGAGTGCCTCAGGCGCACCCGAACAGAAAAGGAAGCAATGAAACTCAACTCTCGAGCGTGGCGCCGGGCTGAAGAGCCCGGTCGCCCAGGAGGCCTGAATCGGGCTTTGCGCCGTATGCCTCGCCGAAGAAAACGGCGTGCCGCGGCAACCGCAGCGGTGCTCGCCGTTGGGCTTTTTCTGTGGAACAACGGTTTCCACAACGTCGGCACCCTCAATGTCGCGCACTCCCAACAGTGCGTACCCCCGCCGGCAACCTCGGCGGCGCAGCTTCCGAACATCCCGGATGTTCCCAGTTCCGAAAAACGTCCGGTCAGCAAGATCCACGGCCCGACCACTGCCTACACCCAGGCCTCCGAAATCCGGCCGATTGCAGATTTCGCAGATCAGCAGCAGACCCTCCCGGTGACTGTCACCTCGGACGATGGCCCCGAACAGACGGTGCGTGACACCTCGAGAATTCTGGCGCTCAACCAAAACGGCGGTTTGGCCGCCGCGGTTGTCGGCCTGGGTCTGGGCTGCAATCTGGTCGGCCGTGATGTTTCCACGCAGATGTCGTCGCTCATGCCGGGCCAGAAAGAACTTCCGCTGGTTACCCAGAACGGGCACGAACTCAACGCGGAGGCAATCCTCAATCTGGCACCCACAGTGGTGCTGACCGATTCGACGATTGGTCCCTATGACGTTCAGCTTCAGCTGCGCAATGCCGGCATCCCGGTGGTGTTCATTCCATCGGCGACAGAGGACGGTGTGCAGGGCGTCAGCCCGCAGATCGTTGCGGTTGCCAAAGCGCTGGGCCTGCAGGATGCGGGTGAACAGCTGGCCAAGCGCGTCGATAAGGAAATCGCCGAAACCCAAAAGAGAATCCAGGCACTCGCACCGGACAATCCGGCGGACCGTCCGCGCACGGTGTTCCTGTATCTGCGCGGCGATATCTACTACTGGTTCGGCAAAGGCTCCGGCGCAGACTCTCTGATTCAGGCAATCGGCGGACGTGATGTTGCGACTGAAGTCGGCTTTGCGGGCATGTCACCGACCAACGCGGAAGCCCTGGTGAAGGCCGCCCCGGACGTCATTTTGGTCATGACGAAGGGCCTGGAGAGCGTCGGCGGCATCGACGAAGCCCTCAAACTGCCGGGCATCGCGCAGACTCCCGCCGGCAAACACCGTCGGATTGTCGATATGAGCGACTACGAAGTCATGAGCTTCGGCCCACGCACCGCGGAGGTCATCGCCGCCCTGGGCACCGCGGTTCACGCCCCCGAATACGCCTACGTCCCACAGGAAAAGTCCGCTGAAGCGGACGCCTAAGGAGAAAACCCTTGAGCACTACTCATTCCAGATCTGCTGAGCGTTTCGATGCGCCCGCACCTTTTGCCGGTTCGCCTTTGGACGAACAGCGCACGAGGCGCCGCTCCCGTTCTGCTTCTTCGGCACCTGCCGCCCGGGTTCCGGGGGAGGGACGCGGTGAGAAGCCTTCCGGGAGGGTGTCGGCTGCTCGGGTGACCACCGTCTTCACGACTTTGGTGGTTCTGCTTCTTGGCGGAACTCTGCTTTCGGCCATGTTGGGTCAGCTCTACATTGCGCCGAAGGAAGTTGTGGGTTCCGTTCTGCAGTCGGTGGGCATCAACTGGCTGCCCGGTCCGTCGCACGAATTCGGTGCTGAGGCCCTGTGGGAGGTGCGCTTCCCGCGGATTGTTCTGACGGTCTTCGTGGGTGCTGCCTTGGCTATTGCCGGTGCTGTTATGCAGGGCATCTTCGGCAACCCGCTGGCTGAACCGGGCACGATCGGAGTGTCTTCCGGTGCTGCCGTCGGTGCGTCGTTTGCGTTTCTGCACGGCCTGAGCTTCCTGGGCGGATTCACGGTTCCGTTCCTGGCGTTTGTGTGCGGTCTGGTCACAACGATCGTCGTGTACGTCTTGGCGCGGTCGAACGGCCGGACGGAAGTCGTCACTTTGATCCTCACGGGTGTTGCGGTCAACGCGATTTCCGGTGCGCTCATTTCGTTCATCGTGTTCAAAGCCCCCACGCAGGCACGTGAGCAGATCGTGTTCTGGCAGATGGGCAGCTTCAACGGCAGCCGGTGGGAACAGGTTGCGATTGTCGTTCCGCTGGTGGTCGTGGGAATCGGCCTGACGATGTTTCTGGCCCGGGGCCTGGACCTGGTGTCTCTGGGTGAAAAGGCGGCCCGCCACCTGGGTGTCGATGTTGAGCGTCTGCGCTTGTACGCCATGGTCCTGTCGGCTCTGCTGGTCAGTGCTGCGGTTGCGTTTGTCGGCATCATCGCCTTCGTCGGTCTGGTGGTTCCGCACCTGATGCGCATGCTGTTGGGACCGGGCCACCGTCTGCTGCTGCCGGCATCGGTGCTCGGCGGCGCGGTGCTGCTGACCTTTGCCGACCTGGCTGCGCGCACGCTCATCGAGTTCGCCGACCTCCCGATTGGCATGCTGACCGCGCTGATCGGCGGACCGTACTTCTTCTATCTGCTGCGCCGCAGCCGTCGTGAGGCAGGAGGCTGGGCATGATCGAAAAGCTGCGTCGCAGCCGTGAAAGCCGTCTGCCGGAAGTCCCCGCACCGGGAAGCACCGTGCTGTCGGTGGACCAGGTGACGGTGTCCTACGACGGCGAAAGGAAGGTACTTGAGGGGGCCAGTCTGGATGTCCGGGCGGGCGAGGTGCTGGCTCTTGTCGGTCCCAACGGCGCCGGGAAGTCCACACTTCTGGGTGTCATCACCGGGGATGTTGAGGAAGCCTCCGGGTCAGTCACCATCAACGATCACCCGTCCTATGCCTGGAACACCCGCGAACTGGCTATGCGCCGGGCTGTTCTGCTGCAGCAGGTCGATGTGTCCTTCCCGTTTACGGTGTTGGAGGTCGTTGAAATGGGCCGCGCCCCGTGGCAGCGGACGCAGGCGGCAGCCGATGACGACACGATCGTGTCCGCAGTCCTGGAGCGCACGGACACGAGCCGCTTTGCTTCCCGCACCTTCACCTCGCTGTCCGGTGGCGAGCGTTCGCGTGCCGCTTTGGGCCGCGTCCTTGCGCAGGCCGCCCCGATTCTGCTGTTGGACGAACCGACAGCGGCTATGGACATCCGCCACCAGGAGCTCGTGCTGACGATTGCCCGTGAATACGCGGCCACCGGCTCCGCTGTTGTCGTGGTTCTGCACAGCCTTGATCTGGCCGGCGCCTACGCAGACCGAATTGCCCTGCTCAACAACGGCCGCATTGCCGCTGACGGCACACCGGAAGAGGTGCTGACGGCCGAGCGGATCAGCGAAGCCTACGGCCATCCCGTCACTGTTCTCACCGACCCGGTATCCGGTTCACCGCTTGTGGTGCCGGTTCGCCCTTCCAGAAAGGACATGTCATGAATCAGCCTGGACACGCACCGGGCAGCCGGAAGAAGCGGCTGGGGCTGCGGCGGTTGGCTGCCGCGGCTGCCGCTGTGCTCATAGGCGGCATGGGCGCTTTCGCGAGTGCCGCTGTCAGTTCCGAACCCGCCCAGGCGGCGGCCCGGGTTTCCGTGTCGGGGACGCCTTCTGTTGACGGCACCTCGACCCTCAAACTCTCCGGCAGCGGTTTCCAATCGGTGCAGAACGGCTTTGGCGGCATCTATGTTCTGTTCGGTGTTGCCGAAGGCACGTGGCAGCCCAGCAAGGGCGGCAAGACGGGCACAAACCTGCGCTACGCCTATGACGATGAATCGAATCCGGTGGGCTATCAGCTGTTCGTCACGTTCCCGGGATCGTCAACAGCTCACGCTGCCAACGGCGGCACACTGAAGGCCGACGGAACATGGTCAGGCGAAATCATCCTGCCGGGCGCTCGCTTCACGTCCTATGACCGCGAGCGCAATCCGGTCGATGTTGACTGCACGCGTGAGCGCTGCGGCATCATCACGATCGGCGCGCACGGCGTGGCGAACGCCAAGAACGAAACCTTCACGCCGATTGAGTTCCCTGCTGCCGCAGCGGCTGGCCAGTCCGGCGGCGAACAGCAGCAGAACAACGGCGCATCCGGCGCGGCAGCCGCACCGAAAGCCAATGCGCAGAAGGACAACAAGGACCAGAAGAACGCAGACGCCCCCGCCGCACCGGCACCGGGAGCAGCGGGTGGACAGCAGCCGGTGTCAGGGCCCCTGCTGGAGCCCGATCAGGTTGATGCGATCAACACGAACGCCAACCGCATGGTGTTTCTGCTGATGATCGGGGTTGTTCTCGCCATCTGTGCGGTTGCCCTGGCCGTGGGAGTCGGTTCCTACATGGCAGTGAAATCGCTGCTTCTGGGTGTCAGCCCCGAAGCATTGGAGCGCGTGCGCACGCGCAGGGCTAAGCGCGCTATCGCGGCAGAGCACAAGCGCGAACGCAAACTGCAGAAGTTCCGCGTGAAGCAGGATGCGCGCACCCGCAAACGCGAAAGGGCAGCCGATGCCAAGATCGCCCGCGCTGACATGGAAGACGCGGGAGTGCGCTATCCGGTCATCGCCCAACAGCACTCCTACGCTCAGCAGCCCGGTGCACAGGACCAACCTGCGGCCGGACCCATGCGGTTCTTTGAACTCATCCACAACGACGCAGGGGCCACCGGCAGCCACACGCAGCGCCAGGCGGCGGGCGGTCAGCAGGTGCATTCCGAGGGCACACCACCCGGTGCTGCAGGAGGAGATTCCCCAACGCTCGTCATGGATCGCCTGCTGGGCGAAGCAGATGCACGGGAGGATCAGCGATGAAGCGCACAGCAATAACCCTGGTGGCAGCCGCGGCAGCTTTTCTGCTGTTCCTCTTTGCTGCGGGTATCGCAATCGGCACGGCAGCTTTTGCATCGCCTGCTGACAGCGCGGAAGGGTCCGAGGCTGAGTCGTCGAAGCTGAAAATCTCAGACGCCGCCCTCACGTGGGGAATCAATGCAGAATCCGGCTCAGGTGCGTATCTGCCCGGTTCATGCAACTTCCTTTCCGCAGGTGTGGCAGGCGACAACGGGGGATCCTCGTTGTGGCCGAATGACGCCGAAAAGCGCGGACTGTTCAAGGCGAAAGACGGCAACGTGGAGATTCTGCGGCCCACCGCTGATGGCGGCACGCAGCCGATCACGTGGGACAACAAATGCCAGACCCCGGAAGGCAAACGCGTCAACACCTCAGGCGTGAACTCTGGAAACTACGTCCAGTTCTCCGGCGGTAAGGGAGAAGTGGACACCGCTGCGAACACGGGCACCATCCAGTGGGAGGGTTCGTTCACCCTGGTGTACTACTCCGGATACACCTACTGGTCGGTGAGTGATCCGAAGCTCGAGGTGAAGAACGGCAAGGGCAAGCTCACCGGCACCTTCTCCGGCTACGGGACCGACATGGAGGACCTATCCAAGTGGGAAAAGCTCAACCCCGTTGAAGGCACCATCGCCGACTTTGAAAACAACACGGTTGAGCTCGATGAAAACGGCTTCACAGTCACCCCGGACTACGAGGGCATCGACAGCGGACAGCCAGACCAGAACAAAGAAAAAGACGGCTGGGGTTCGTTCCCCAAGAGTTGGGTGGACTTCAACGTACTGACCGGCCAGACCCAGTACTGGTACACCTCCGGCGGAGCCGCTGATGTGCGCAAGAAGCCCAGCCCGCTGAGCGTGTCGTTCACGGGCACCCCGATCGTGCCCGAACAGCCTCCGACTGATTCGCAGCAGCCTAAGCCGAAACCCGACACCGGGGGAGACAGCGAGGAGAAGCCGGGCGGCACCTCGTCAGAAGAAAAGAAGCCATCGAAAACCCCGAAGGGATCAGACGCGACCCTGTTCTGGGCGATCAACAAGGAAAGCAGCGCCGGTGGGTTCGCACCCGGCACATGCAACTTCCTGTCCGCGGGCGTGTCCCCGGACAACGGCGGAGCGGTTGTGTGGGACGCACCCGGAAAGCTGTACAAGCCCAGCGACGGCAACGTGAAAATCGAAAAGCCCGACGCATCCGGCAAGTTCCACACCGCAACATGGCAGAACAAGTGCGATGACCGCTACGGCGGGCGAGTCGTGGCAGCGGACAAGAACTCGCACCACGAATCGCGGTTGAACATGGGCGCCGGAAGCATTGACTTCGAGGACGGCGGAATCACTGCCAGCTGGGACGGCGGATTCACGATCGTGTTCTACTCCGGCATGACCTACTGGTCGGTCGCCGATCCGAAGCTGACCGTCACAAAGGACGGCAAGGGCGAGCTGACGGGTACCGCATCCGGCTACGGCGCAGACATGGAAGACCTGTCGAAATGGGAGAAGCTGAAGTCCGAAACCATCACACTGGCCACATTCTCCGGGCTCGATGTGGACAAGGCAGTCAAGGACGGCGGATTCACCGTCACCCCCGACTACCAGGGAGTTGAATACGAAGCCGGCGGCGGTCTGACGCCGCAGGACCGCACCGGAAGCGAATGGGGTTCATTCCCCAAGAGCTTTGTCGACTTCAACGTCAAAACCGGGCAGAGCTCCTACTGGTACTCCTCGGGCGGAATTGCAGACGCACGCAAACCCGCGCTGCCGCTGACGGTTGCCTTTGACAACAGCTTCGAGCCCCCAGCGTCAGAACCGGCCAAACCTGGTCAAAGCGCTGCCGGTGCAGGCGCGACCGGTTCAACCGTGCCCGGCTCAAGCACCGTCGGCGGGTCCGGTGTTGGCGGCCCCGGCGCTGCCGGATCCGGCAGTGGGCCCGGCGCTCTGCCGCAGAGCCCCAATGCTCAGCCGGCAGACGTGGAAGACAAGACCGCTTTCGCTGCCACCGCAGCCGAAGCTCGCCGATCCGAAGGCATGGGCTCAATCAGTGCGAAGAGCTGGGGGCTTGGCGGAGCAACCGCAGCCGCCGGCATCGCGGCAACCGTCGGAATCGGCTGGCTGCTGCGCAGAAGTATCGGGCTCGACCCGAGCACCTGGACCTAAACCACTTACAGACAAAAAGAAAGAAACCCGGAAACCGGGCCAACACCTCGTGGAGGAAACATGACCATCACAGTCCCACCCGCGGAAACCGCGTCATTCTCACAGCGACTGCGCGAAGAAACCCAGCGCGAACACAGCGCGGCCGAATCCGAGCGCTTCATTGTCGATCTCATGGGAGGAAAACTCGACCGCGAAGCCTACATTGCGCTGCTGGAACAGTACGCAGTGCTGTATCCGGCACTGGAATCGGCTGTGCAGGCCGCATCATCGGGTTCGGTGCTCGCAATGTTCGACCACCCCGGACTGGCACGCACGCAGGCAATCAATGACGACCTCGACCAGCTGCTCGGCACTGACAGGAAGCCGCCGGTGCCGGTCACAGCAACGCGCCTGCTGGCAGAGCGCTTCCAGTCTGGACTTGAGCCCGAACAGCTGCTGGCCCACCACTACTTGCGCTACCTGGGTGACCTGTCCGGCGGCTTGGCGATCGGCAAACTGGTCAAGCGGCACTACTCGATCGAAGACGAAGCACTCAACATGTGGCGCTTCCCCGGAATCGACAAGCCGAAGCTGTTCAAGGACGACTACAGGGCCAAGCTTGACGCTGTGTCGCTGAGCGAAGCACAGCAGGAAGCTCTCATCGCCGAAGCCGAACTTGGCTTCCGCCTGAACAAGGCGATCTTCCGCGAACTCGGAGCAGCGCGCGGACTGTGACCGCTCCCAGCTGACAAGCGTGGTGGGTGTCGAGGTGATGAGCGCTTTGGTGCTGTAGCGCTGCTTCGCCGCGGCGTGCCCCGCTGGGGCCCCACCCCCATACAAAGAACGAGGTGCCGCTCACCTTCTCAGGTGAGCGGCACCTCGTCCTTTTTTCTGTGTTTTTGCTGAAGGGGGTTGCGCACCCCAACTTTGTATCAGTACATTATTTTATGTATTGATACGAAAGGAGAGGCGATGCAGACATTCTGGATTGTGATCATCATCGGCGTAGTGCTGGCCCAAGCTCCCTTCACGGGCGGGTTCGGCAAAGTGAACACCAAAGAAATCGATAAGCACGCAGCCAAACAGGGACTCCCACTTCCTGGTGATCTTCGCCCAGCGATCACCGATCGGCTGGTCAGCCGCGAAAGGTCATCGCTCCTGTGGTCGATTGGGGGCCTGCTGATCGGCTTCCTCGCAGTGGCCCTCCTTCGGATCATTGCCGGTTGGGATAACGGAGAAGCCGTTTACGCACCGCTCATTTTGGGTGGGCTCGCAGTGGGAAGCGCCTTCGGCAGTCTGCTGCCGGTGCTGCGCACGACGCCCCTTGCCGAAGACCGCCCACGGGTGGCCCGAGCAATACACACAACCGTGCCGGACTACGTCAGCAAGAGCGAGGTGATCTGCTTCTTCCTGGTCCCCGCATCACTGGTTATCAGCACCGTTGGAATGTGGGTGCTCGCCGCCAAAGTTCCGCACATGCCAGCTGAGTTCGACGGTCGATTTGCTGCTCTGACCGGGGCAAACAGTGTGCTTCTGGCCATGTGGGCCGTCATGTTCTACGCCGCTCACAAACTTGTGGCAAGCCCGCAGCACGCAGGGAACGACCTCGAACTGGCATGGGATGACGCAGAACGCACAACAGCTCTGCGCGCACTGGGTGACAACGCCGTGGCCATGGCAGTCGTCGCGGCAATCTTTTCGCTGATCAGCGTTGTTGACGTCGTATCGCGCCCAGCTGTGCGGGAAGGCGCAGAAAACCTGACAATCACGCTCGCCTTCGCAGCTTTCATCATCGGCCTTGTTGCTGCGGCGATGGTCACCCTGCCCCTTCTGCCGGGACGTCTGAACCGCACCCCGTGGCGCAAGCTGTGGCCGAACGCGCCGGCTGAGATCAGCCGCACCTCGGAAGCCGGCGCACCCGTCAACCAGAACCCAGCCGCCGGCGAACAGGGGGAGGGCAAGTAATGCTGCGCATCGACCCCAAGAGTGATGTTCCGCCGTATGAACAGCTGCGCGATCAGCTGATGGCCCAAATCGAGTCGGGTCAGCTGCCGCCGGGGGCTCGTCTGCCGGCAGTGCGTCGCTTGGCCGGTGACCTTGGGTTGGCCCCCAACACCGTGGCCCGCACGTACCGGGAACTTGAACGCCGCAGCTATGTGCGCACGGCTGGCCGAAACGGAACGATCGTTACGGAAGACACTCCCGATGACACCGATCCCGCACTGGAAGCCTCCCGCGCTCACGCCAGGGCACTCAGCGCACAGGGCATCGACGTTGACGCGGCAGTCCGACTGCTGCAGCGGGCCTTCGCGGAACTGAAGAAAGGCTGACCGGCCGGACTGACCGCTGGGCCGCAGGCCGTAGCGCCTGCCGCGCCCACTGCCGGACCGCCCACCCCAACACAAAGGACGAGGTGCCGCTCACCTGAGAAGGTGAGCGGCACCTCGTACTTTTCGCTTTCTGTGCTTTTCCTCAAGGGTTGTGCGCGCCACCAGCGGCGTATCAGGTCCTTGTTTAGTGTGTGTTGTTACGGAAGGAGCAGCGATGCTGATTGTCTTGATGGCCATCGTCATCGGCGCGATCATGGCCAGGTCCCCGATCACGGGAGGTTTGGCAAGGGCTGTGGCCGAACTGAGTCGGCCCGAACACCGGTGAACAGGGGGTCGGGAAGGTAACGCTTCGGACTGCCTCGATGCTGCACGCTAATGACTGCAGGTGGGCCTGATGGAGCCAGTCCCAGAATCCAGGTGCAATATCGAAGGCGTAGTAACGGTTCTTAGCTTCGATGAGAACGTTGGCGTCCAGGAGGTACATCAGGCCACTCCCAATTCTGTGGCCAGGTTCTCGAAAGTTGCGTGTTTCTTGGTGCCGAGTAAGCGGTAAGCCTCCCGGTAGGTGGTGGACCCTTCGAAAGTACTGGCGATCACCGCTTGGGCGAATTGGCGGCTAAGCCGAAGTGGCTGCGTGTAGTAGTAGTTGCCGCCGCTGCTTTTGTCGCGGCTAGCCGCGAGAATGCCGATCACACGGTTGTGTTCGTTCTTATAGCGCTCACGATAGTCTTCCCAGGTCAGCAGTTGAGCGTCGAAGATGCGCCTGAGTACCACGAGGGTGCTGACTCGGTATTTTCTGGCAAGGCGTTCTAGCTCTTCGGTATCCGCTTCACCGCGGTAGTCATCGAGGAGCGCAGTAAGCGGAACCAGCACCTCGGCGGCAACTTGGTTGCACCAAAGTTCCTCGGCTGCGCCGTGGCTGGTGGCCATAGCGGCATCGGACAGGGCGCTTGTTCCCAGCCATATGTGAGCCAGTTCGTGGATCAAAGTGAAAATCTGTGCGGCCTTGGTATCAGCGCCATTTACAAAGATCAGAGGTACAAGCGGGTCAGCCAGGGCGAAACCGCGGAACTCTTCGGGGTTGAGTTTGCGATGAGTATTCGCTCCGACCACCCCATTGACCATTACCAGCACACCGATGTTTTCGATGCGATCAATGAGACGGCGCAGGGCATCCTGCCAACTGACAAATGTGCTCCGCTCAGGTAGATCAAAGCCAAGCAATTCACGCATCTTGTCCGCCACGAGCACCGGCGACGCTTGGGTCGTTGCGGAGCCGACAAACTCAGGTGCGACTATGCCGTTGTCTTGCGCATAGGTTCGGTACCAGTCTTGGCGCGCCTGGCACAGGTAGATCGTGTCCAGAAGGTCAGCAGACGGCCGGGGGACAGCAGCGTTTCCGATGGTGCGCATGTCTGGGATAGGCACGTCTTCTGCAGGCGGTTCAGACAGAAACAACAGCCCGAAGGGGGTGTGAGTGTCCGCGGCGAACTTTTCCAGCTGCTTCAATGTCGGAATGCGGGAGCCAGAGAGCCACTCATCGAGTTTGGGCGCACGACGTGCGACAGTTTCGTCGTCCCACCCCGCTCTTTCGACTGCCCACTGGAGCAGATCTGGCGCGACTTCAATGTGGACAGTCATTCCGTCACCTCCAATTTCCACTTTCAAGTCGAGATCTGGCTCTGGTTAACAGTCTACGTAGGAGCACTGACATGAACTTTGCCGAGGAACGGCTGCGCAGAGGCGTTGTGGATACTTGGCGGTGTCTTTCAGGACTTTGTCCTTCTGCCCCCGGGCTTGCCTGGTCCGTGTGACGAAATCATGTACAGAAGAACACCGGGAACCACCACCGAGCTTTATCGTGACCGCATGAGCACGCACACACCTCAGTCTTTCCAGCCCCGAGCCAAACGTCCCGACAAATCCGACCCCTCAAGTCTCGACTTCACGACTCAGGCGGTGCACGTCGGCAATGAGATTGATCAAGGTTCGGGTGCCATTCGCACGCCGATTGTCTTGGCGAACTCCTACGCTCTGCCCGAGGACCCATCCAGCGTCAGCTGGTCCGGCACCGATGTCCCGCTTTACACCCGCAATTCGGGTGCTAACCAGCTGGCTTTGCAGCAGAAACTGGCAGCACTCGAAGGCGGCGAGGACGCTGTCGCGCTCGCCTCCGGTGTTGCCGCTTTGCACGCGGTGTTCTTCAGCTATCTCAAGTCAGGTGACCACATTGTCGTTGCCGATGTCACCTATGAGGCCACATGGCGCCTGTTCAAAGAACTGCTGCCGCAGAAGTACGGCATTGAGGCAACGTTCGTTGACGCGAGCGACCCCAAAGAAGTCGAAAGCGCCATTCGCCCGAACACACGCTTGGTGCACGTTGAGGTCATCGCGAACCCGACAACCAAGATCACTGACATCCCGAAGATTGCGGACATCGCCCACAGGGCCGGTGCCCTGTTGGTGGTTGATTCGACGTTCACCCCGCCACCCCTGTACCGCCCGCTGGAAGACGGTGCGGACTTGGTTGTGCACTCGCTGACCAAGTACATCAACGGTCACGGCGACGCGATGGGCGGCGCCGTCATCGGCAGCCGTGAAGCCATCCGTCCCATCAAACATGACGCGATGGTCGATGTCGGCGGCATCATCTCGCCATTCAACGCGTGGCTGATCAGCCGCGGCTCGATCACCCTGCCGCTACGGCTTCGCCAGCACCTGGACTCCGCCCAGAAGGTGGCCGAGTTCCTCGACGCTGATCCTCGAGTTGCCTACGTCGCCTACCCGGGTCTGAAGTCGCACCCACAGCATGAGGTCGCCACACGCCTCTTCGGAAACCGCGGCTTCGGCGGTGTTCTGGCATTCGCTGTTGAAGGAGATTCCGACACCCAGAACCGCTTCGTGGCGAATCTGCGCGTGGTTACCTCCGCGGTATCGCTCGGACATGACGAATCGCTCATCGTGCACGTCGGCACCGACGGTCCTCGCGTTGCCGCCTACCCGCCCGAGTTCCAGAAGTGGGGTCACCTGCGGTTCTCGGTCGGCCTGGAAGCAGCCGAGGACATCATCGGCGATCTCGCAGCGGCTCTCGATGCCACCTTCGGCCCCGTTTCCTGACTGACAAAGCACGAGGTGCCGCTCACCTGGGAAGGTGAGCGGCACCTCGTGCGTTTTAGGACTGGGTCAGCGGTGGGATTCCCGACCGAGTTTCTTCAGAAGCTCAGCTTCGGCATTCGGTCCCGGCTGCACACCGCCGGGCAGGCGGAGCATGAGGGCGACGCCGACAGCCAGCCACAGGCCGAACATCAGCCACGACGGCCATGCGAGCTGAGCCGACCACGGGGTGACCGGCAGGTACAGCACAAACAGGAACAGGCAGAGAACAGCCGAGATGGCACCGATGACGATGCCGCCGTTGCCCTTGCCGCCTACGCGCATGGGGCGTTCCATGTGGGGTTCCTTCTTGCGCAGCTGAATGAATGCGATCGACACGAGGAAATAGGTGATGACGATCATCGGCGAACCGGCGTCGACAACCCAGCCCAGCATTGCCGAACCGAGGAACGGCGCGATAACCGAGAGCGTGCCGATGAACAGCAGAGCGTTGATCGGGGTGCGGTAGGTGGGGTGGATCTTGCCGAACCATGCCGGCAGCATGCCCGACTGAGCAAGTGCCCACATGAGGCGGGATGCTCCCATGAGGAACGCGTTCCAGCTGGTGATGATGCCGGCCAGACCACCGGCAATGACAATCTTGCCCCACGTGGGGTGACCCAGCATGGCCGAAAGAGCATCAGCCGTGACGAGCCCGCCGTCGGCGTTGAGCGCCGCAATGTCGCTGTGCGGCATCGAAATCGAGGTGGTGAAGATGATGACCACGTACCAGGCGGCGGCCATGAGCACGGCCATGACGACGAGCTTGCCGATCTGGCGCGGTTTGACGTTGATCTCCTCGGCGGCCTGTGGCAGAACATCGAAGCCGACAAAGAGGAACGGCACGGTGGTCAACACCAGTGCGAAGCCGGTGAAACCACCGGAGAACCACGGTTCGACGTGCTTCATTTCGCCGCCAACACCCGCACCGGTGACCAGCAGCAGACCGACAATCAGCAGGAACGAAACAACGAACGTCTGCACGAGGGATGCAACCTTCACACCGCGGATGTTGATGTAGGTCAGAACAATCGCAGTGACAACGCCGATGAGCGCCCAGGTCAGATACACATCGAAGCCAGCAACATTCCAGAGGAAGATCTTTTCAATGTCCGGCAGCAGGTACAGCGCTGTCTTCGGCACTGCTACGGCCTCGAACATGACCACCGTGATGTAGCCGCCGACAATGCACCATGAACCGATCATCGACAGTTTCGGCCCCATAGCGCGCATGAGGTAGTTGTGTTCACCGCCTGCAAGCGGCATGGCAGCCACGAGTTCGGAGTACACAACACCGACAAACGCCATGATGACGCCACCGCCGGCAAACGCCAGAAGTGCGCCCATGGTCCCCGCCTGCTCGATCCAACCGCCGGCCAGAACAATCCAGCCGAAGCCGATCATGGCGCCGAAGCCCACAAACAGCGCATCGAGTCGGCCCATGGCCTTTTTGAAGATGGAGTCGTGGGAAACCTGTGTGTAGCTTCCCGCCTGTTGTTCCGGCGCGGTCATGCTGTCTCCTTTGTCAGCGACCCTCGCACCAAAGTGCGACGAGTCCGAGGGTCTGTGGAACTGTGCCCAGCAAGAATAAGGCCTTTTATGTTCAAATTCACATTGTGCGTTCTCAGCCCTGTCGGAAACCATGCAGCATCCGCCACGGGATCAGGGCAGATCCGCACCCAAGAGCGGGCAGCACTCAACGAGAGAACCGGCCAACAACACGCTGGGGGCGCCGGTGCATCAGCACACTGGCGCCCCCAGCCGTTATCGATTCAGCTATGTGTTCAGTTCGCGTATATCAGTCGCCGGTCGTGTCTTCCCATTCTGGGCGGCGTGCTTCCGGCTTGGTTTCCAGTGCGCACATGATAAGGACGACGATGCTGGCAACGAGGCTGATGAATGTCAGTGCGCCGGGGAATCCGGCATCCTGCAGGCGCCGCCAGCCGACTGACAGC
Source organism: Brevibacterium sp. Marseille-P9724 (assembly GCF_902500275.1). Classification (NCBI taxonomy): domain Bacteria; kingdom Bacillati; phylum Actinomycetota; class Actinomycetes; order Micrococcales; family Brevibacteriaceae; genus Brevibacterium; species Brevibacterium sp. Marseille-P9724. The sequence continues at coordinate 190,836 of NZ_LR722992.1, forward strand.
GACGGAATCATCACGGCGAGGCTGAACAGAACGACTGCGCCCCAAATGAGGAACACGAAGATGCCGGCGATTCCAGCACCAACGGCGGCGGCGTCGGGGTTAGAAGCTGTTGCGGCTGAAACCGCGATGATGATCTGGATGATGATCACGCCGAGCAGAGGGACGAGCATGATGACGCCGTTGATCAGCTGCGGCCACCAGTACTCGGATTTCGATGCGTATCCGGAAAACCGGAAGGATTTCTTCCAGAACCGCTTATACGCCTCGATCATGGAAACGCCGTAGACCGGCTGGCTGATTGGAAGCGGCATTCCCTGCGCGCGGTACTCCTCAGCAGTCAACAGCTGAGGTGCCGGCTGGCCGTAGGCTGCATGCGCACCGAATGGACCGGGCTGGCCGTAGGGGTCCTGTCCGCCATAGGCCCCAGGCTGGCTGTAAGCACCGGGCTGGCTCGGCTGGCCGTACCCGCCAGGCTGGCTGTATGCGCCAGGCTGCTGAGAGTGGTCAGGCTGGCCGTATCCGCCGGGCTGGCTGTAGGGATCCTGCTGACCGTATGGGTTTTCGGGGGAGTTGTTCTGGCCAGCGCTGTCGTGCTGGTTGTATCCCTGATTGTAGGGGTCGTTGCTGCCTGGGTAGCTGCTCATAGTCTTTGCTTTCTTAGGTGTCCCGGCCAGTGTGGTGAGGTTCTAAGGTCAGCGGCCGGAGCATAACCAGCAACCATTATGCCGATGCCGTCAAGCTTGGCTTTCAGAAGAGGACCGACTGTCCGCACGCGCGGGAATCATCATGTTGTCAATCAGCCGGACCGGGCCGACGTGAGCGGCAATGAGCGCTAGAGCGGGCAGCTGCTCGGTCACCTCGAGCGTTGCCGGATTGACCAGGGTCAGGTAATCGAGGGTGACTCCTTCTGTGCTGTTGACTTCTTCGCGCAGCCGGTCGAGGTGGAGCTCACCACCGGCTTCGGCACGTTCGGCAAGTTCTGTGAGCACGTGGGACAGGACAAGCGCGGCTTCGCTTTCCTCCGGGGTCATCCGCTGGTTGCGACTGGACATGGCAAGGCCCTTGAGGCTGCGCTCCGTGGAGACCGGCTCAATCTCAACGTCGATGTTGAGATCGGCAACCATGCGCTTGATGATCATGAGCTGCTGGGCATCCTTCTGTCCGAAGTACGCGTGCAGCTGTGCTGGGGAGCTGAAGATGTTGAACAGCTTCGAAACGACCGTCGTCACACCATCGAAGTGTCCGGGACGCGACGCGCCGTCAAGAACGCGCCCCATGTTTCCTGCTGTCACGGAAACCAGCGGGCCGTCAGGGTAGCCGGGGTACATCTCTTCGACACTCGGTGCGAAGACGAGGTCAACACCGGCACGTTCGAGAACTTCGACATCAGCATCGAGTGTGCGCGGATAGTTCTCGTAGTCCTCGGCATCGTCGAACTGCAGAGGGTTGACGAAGATCGATGCGGCAACAACGGAATTGCCCTGGGCGGCGCGGAACAGCGCTTCGTGGCCCGAATGCAGCGCACCCATCGTGGGAACGAGGCCGACAGTGTCGCCGTCTCGTTCGCGCAGCAGACGCTGCAGAGCAGCGCGCAGCTCTTTCACGGTGCGGGCAACGACAACAGACATACAACCTCCCAGGCACAGTCGGCGTTCAACCAGCCGCACCAATGGTAGACCCGCGGCGGAATGGTGCAGAAGACATGCAAATAGGGGTATATTAGGTGAGCCTTACCTCATTACCACTGAAAAGTCTTGCGTAATGCTGATGCGCGGTGGTGAAACAGGCAGGGTTTTGTGAGAACACAGCGAATACCGCTGCCCGATAAAAGGACACCATGTTTCTAGCCGCTCTGCTCATCGGCCTGCGCGAAGGCCTTGAGGCCGCGCTCATCGTGAGCATCCTCATCGCCTACGCTCGCAAGTTGGGCCGTGATGATCTGCGCCGCCGAATCTGGTTCGGCGTCGTCTCAGCAGTCATCCTGTCGGCCGTGCTCGGCGCAGTATTCACGTTCGGTCGCTCCCGCTTGAGCTTCAAAGCGCAGGAAATCATCGGCGGATCAATGTCCCTGCTGGCAGTCGTCATGATCACCGCCATGGTCGTATGGATGGTCACCAGCGGCCCCAAACTGAAGAAAAGCCTCGAATCCGGGGTTGACGCCGCAGTCACGGCGGGCAGCGGGACAGCGCTGACCGTCCTCGCATTCGTCTCAGTTGCACGCGAAGGCATCGAAACAACCCTCATCCTGTGGGGCTGGACCGACACCGTCACCGCGCTCGCCGGCGCATTCCTCGGCATAGGCCTAGCCGTTCTTATGGGTTGGGGACTGTTCAAGGGAGTCCTCAAGATCGACCTCGGCAGGTTCTTCACCTGGTCGGGAGCATTCCTGCTCATCGTGGCCGGAGGAATCCTCGCTTACGGCATCCACGACCTGCAGGAAGCCGCCGTTCTGCCCGGACCGTTCTCCGGCGCCCCCATCAGTCCGACACACCCCCGTACGGGAGAAGTCCTCACCGGATTCGCGGACTACCCCTTCTGGGGTGCGGCGTTCCCCTTCGGATGGGCCTTCGACTTCTCCGATTCCTTCGCCCCGGACAGCTTCATCGCCGCACTGCTCAAAGGCACAGTCGGCTTCGTACCGCAGATGAGCTGGCTGGAAGTCACAGCCTGGTTCATCTACATGGTCCTGGTCATCCCACCTTTTGTGCGTCGAACCCTGGGCACCCGCAGGGCAAAGAAAAAGCGCATCGAAGACGCGAAAACGGCCAACCCGAAGACAAACACCCAAGACGAGCGGCACCTCGTCAGCTCATCAGAACAAGGAGAATCATGAAGAAAACCGGCCTTGCCTTGGCGGTCATCGCTGGAACCGCCCTGCTGAGCGCGTGCGAACCAGCAGCAGACGGCGACAGCATCAGCGTGAGCGCAGCCGACGACAAGTGCGACGTCTCAGCAGATTCTGCCGACAGCGGCACACGCACCTTCAGCATCGAGAACACCGGCACCAAGGTCACTGAGTTCTACATCCTCGGCGACGACGGCCTGCGCGTTGTGGCAGAAAAAGAGAACATCGCGCCGGGCTCAACAGCCGACCTCACCGTCTCACTGCAGCCGGGCGACTACTTCACTGCATGCAAACCCGGCCTGCGCGGCGCAAACATCGGCCAAACAGACTTCAAGGTCACCGGCGAAGCAGTCGAAGTCTCCGGCAGCGACAAAGAGCTGTTCGACAAAGTCGTCGCCGACTACGTCAAGTTCGTCCAAAAGGAAACCGGGGAACTCGAACCCAAGGTCGAAAAGTTCGCTGACGCCTACGCGGCTGGCGAAGACGAAAAAGCGCGGGACCTCTTCGCATCGACCCGCGTGCACTACGAACGGATCGAGCCGATCGCAGAAGCCCTGGGAACACTGGACCCGCGCATCGACTACCGCGAAGTCGACTACCTGGCAGAAGAAGATCAGCTGAAGAAAGACGACCCCGAAATCAAGGAGTGGACCGGCTTCCACCGCATGGAAAAAGACCTGTGGGAGCCGAAGAAGGGCGACCGCAACTCCGACGGCTCTGACGCATTTGAAGCCTGGAAGCCCAGTACCCCAGAGGACCGGAAGCGAATCGCTGACGCGCTGAAGTCCGATGTCAAGAAACTCAACGAAACCGTCAACGACAAAAACTTCATCAAAGACAACCAGATCGACGTCGACACCGTCTCCAACGGAGCCTCCGGTCTGCTCGAAGAGGTTGCCGTGTCCAAAGTGACCGGCGAAGAAGACTGGTGGTCCCACACCGACCTTTACGACTTCGCTGCGAATATCGAAGGATCGCGCATTGCGTTTGACCTCGTTCGCCCCATCGCCGAATCCAAAGGCGAAGAAGGCAAAAAGCTCGCAGACGAAATCGACACAGAATACGGAGAGCTCGAAGACCTGCTGGGCGAATACGGCAGCCTCGAAAAGGGCTTCCCCAGCTACGCGACCGTAAACGCCGAACAGCAGGCCGAACTCACCGCTCAGATCGACGAGCTGCGCGAACCGCTGTCCAAGCTCACCGGAACGGTGCTCGGCATCGAGGAAAGCGAATGACCGGCGAGGACGCCCAACCAGACGGCGGCGGTGCGAACACGCTGAGCCGCCGAGGACTCCTGGGAGTCTTCGGCGGCGGGGCGGCCGGGGCGGCAATTGCCGCAGGTGCGGTATACGCCAGCACCCGAGCACAGCACCAAGAAGAGACACCCGGCGATCTCATCTACGACTTCGACGGCAAACACCAAGCCGGGATCGTCACCCCGGCCCAAGACCGCATGCACTTCGCAGCCTTTGACCTCACAGAAAAGGCTGAGCGCGATGATGTCATCGAACTCCTTCAGAAATGGACGAAAGCCGCCCGCCGGCTGACGATGGGCGGCGACGTCACCGCCAAGGGCGCCTTCGGCGGGGGAGAACTCTTCCCACCGGACGATTCAGGTGAAGCCGTCGACCTCAGCGCATCAGGGCTGACACTGACCTTCGGCTTCGGACGCACGCTGTTCACAGACGAAAAAGGGAAAGACCGGTTCGGGCTGAAGAAGCACATGCCCGAAGAATTCGCGACCATGCCGGTGATGGTCAACGACTTCATAAACGCTGAACGCTCCCACGGCGATCTGTGTGTTCAAGCCTGCGCGGATGACCCCCAGGTGGCCGTCCACGCAATCCGCAACCTCACTCGCATAGCCGTCGGAACAGCACGTCTGCGCTGGTCACAGCTGGGCTTCGGCCGAACCTCATCAACCACACAAGACCAGAAAACGCCGCGGAACCTCTTCGGTCAAAAAGACGGAACCGCCAACATCAAAGCCGAAGACGGCGCAGCACTGGACGAACACGTGTGGATCAGCTCAGGACCAACCTGGACCCACGGCGGTTCCTACCTCGTGGCCCGCCGCATCAACATGACAATCGAAGTGTGGGACACCCTGCAGCTGGGCGAACAGGAACGCGTGACCGGCAGGGACAAAGCAGAAGGCGCACCCCTGACCGGCGGGGGAGAATTCAGCGAACCGGACTTCACCGCAAAAGACGAACGCGGCCGTCCCGTCATCGACGAACGCTCCCACGTGTTCCGCGTCCACCCGAAGAACAACGGGGGAGTGCGCATGCTGCGCCGCGGCTACAACTTCGTCGACGGCAATGACGAACAGGGCCGACTGGATGCGGGACTGTTCTTCATCGCATTCGTCAACAGCCCCGAACGATTCGCACGCGTGCACAAGAACATGGCGCGCGACGACTTGTTCGTGGAATACCTCAAGACCACCGGCACGGGAACCTACCTTGTTCCTCCCGGTGTCAGCGCAGACCAGTACATAGGGCAGGGCCTGTTCGAATCGAACTGAACCGCACAGCCCGGATGACCACACGGATCCCGAGGTGCCAAGCGGGTAGGGACAGGCACCTCGGGAGTTGCGCGGCGGTACGCTGGAGACATGAGTTTGCCACGCGAAGACGTTGACCCGGGCGGCCTGCAGGAATTCTCGGTGGTGTTCACCGACCGGGCCGTCAACCACATGTCCCAGAAGTTCGTCGACGCAATGCAGGAGTTCTACGGCCTGCTGCGTGAAACCTACAGCGCAGACGCGGCTGTCGTCATCCCCGGCAGCGGTTCCTTCGGCATGGAATCGGTTGCCCGCCAGTTCATGGAGGGCCAGCCCACGCTGATCGTGCGCGACGGATTCTTCAGCTACCGCTGGACGCAGATCATCGAAATGGGCAAACTGACCGACCACGAAGTCGTGTCCGCTGTCGCCTCTGACGATTCAGCCACACCCGCTTTCGCCCCGCCTGCAGTCGACCAAGTGGTCGACGCGATTAAACAGCAGGGCTCGAAAGTCGTTGCCGCAGCACACGTGGAAACCGCGTCCGGCATCGTGCTGACCGACGAATACATCAAGGCGCTCGCCGATGCCGTTCACGAACAGGGCGGACTCTTTGTTCTCGACTGCATTGCCTCCGGAGCGCTGTGGGTCGACATGCGGGAACTCGGCGTTGACGCGCTCATCTCCGCACCCCAGAAGGGTTGGAGCGGCTGGCCCGGCATGGCCTACGTCATGTTGAGCGAACGCGCGCTCGCCCGCCTGGAAAAAACCGAATCCAGCAGCTTCTCCATGGACCTGAAGAAGTGGCACACCGTGTCGGAAACCTACCGCGCCGGCAAGCACATGTACCACGCGACTATGCCGACCGACGCCATGCTGCACAACCTCGAAATCATGCGCGAAGCCAAAGAACGCGGACTGGACAAGATCATGCGCCAGCAGATCGAACTCGGTGAGCGCGTCCGCGCAGGGCTGACTGAGCGCGGCTACCGGTCCGTTGCCGCCGAAGGCTGGGAAGCTCCGTCGGTAGTTGTCGTCTACACCGACGACCCACAGGAACAGTCCGGTGCGAAGTTCAAGGCCGGTGACCTGCAGGTGGCTTCCGGAGTTCCGCTCAAAGTAGGCGAACCCGAAGACTTCAGCACTTTCCGCCTGGGACTTTTCGGCCTCGACAAATGGGACGACGTCGAAGGCACCGTGGAGCGCCTGCTGGACGGAATCGACAAAGCCCGCACAAGCTGAGGCCAGTCAAGCGTGATGGTGTGCGCCGCCCAGTGACCAACGGCGCACATTTGTCTTCACACTGTGCCGGAGTCGTGCATCTTAGCGATCTGTTCGGCAGTGAATCCGAACTGTGCGAGGACTTCGTCGGTGTGTTCGCCCAGTGCCGGAGGTGCTGTGGCATCGGCGCTGTCTTCGACAAGCGGGCTGCGCACCATCGGCACCGAACCGTAGTGCCCATCGGCTTCGATCTTGATTCCCCGGTGCTTGACCTGCGGATCTTCGAAGACCTTGTCCATGGTGTTGATCGGCCCAAAGGGCACACCGGCTTCGTCGAGAACGTGCGTCCAGTAGTCCATGGTCTTCTGCTTCATAATCTGGGCGACGATCGGCCGCAGATCGCCGATCAGCCGAATGCGATCGCGGTTGAACTGGAAACGGTCGTCCCCGCGCAGCAGTTCGAAGTCGGGCAGTTCAGTCAGTCGTCGGTACTGTTCGTCGTTGCCCACACCCAGGATCATGTGGCCGTCGGCAACTTCGAAAACGTCATACGGGGCGACATTGGGGTGCGAGGTGCCGGTCTGGGCTGGTGGCACACCCCCGACTAGGTAGTTGGATGCCTGGTTGGCGTTGAGTGCAACCGAAACATCAGCCAGCGTGACATCGATGCGCTGGCCCTTGCCGGTGCGTTCACGTTCGTGGAGGGCCGCAAGGATGGCGGTTGTGGCATACATGCCGGTCATGAGGTCAATGATGGCGACACCGGCGCGAATGGGCCCGGCGCCTTCTTCGCCCTGCGCCCGTCCGGTGTAGCTCATAAAGCCGCTCATGCCCTGAAACACGTAGTCATAGCCGGGGTTTTCAGCTTTCGGGCCGGTGGGTCCGTAGCCGGTGATGGACACCCAGATGAGCTCTGGGTTGATTTCGCGCAGGTCGTCGTAGTCCAAGCCCAGGCGAGCCAGCGAACCGGTCTTGTAGTTCTCAACAACCACATCGGCATCTTTCGCCAGCCGTTTGATGACGTCTTTGCCTTCTTCGGAGCGGAAGTTGACGGTGATGGACTTCTTGTTGCGGTTGGCCGCAATGTAGTAGGCCGAATAGCCGTCTTCGGGGGTTGTGCCCTCAAGGTAGGGAGGACCCCAGCTGCGGGTGTCATCACCGGGACCGGGCCGTTCAACCTTGATGACGTCAGCACCGAGGTCAGCGAGGTTCTGTGTGCACCACGGTCCTGCCAACACCCGGGAAAGGTCGAGAACTGTGATGTCCTGCAGTGAATTCTTCATCCGGCCCTAACACTCCTTAGCTCTGCGGCGAACACTTTCGCAGCCCGCGCTGCCGCTTATATGTCCCGCCCCATCGTATGTGGTGGCGTGGATCACTTTCAGGCCCGGTGTGCTGCCAACCGTTCAACCAGCATGTCGATGGCGTGATCCGGTGTGTCCCACGCGCACATAAAGCGATGGCCGCTGGGAACAGCCGGCCAGGCGTAGAACAGAAGCCCTGCGGCGTGGGCAGCCTGGGCGACTTCAGGGTCGATCTGGGCGATGACGGTGTTGGCCTGCACTTGCGTGGGCACCGTGAATCCGGCATCCGAAAGCTTCTGCGCCAGCCGGACCGCCTGCCGGTTGGCGTGCTGTGCATTGCGCTTCCAGAGATCGCCTTCGAACATGGCCAGCAGCTGTGCCGACTGGTAGCGGGCTTTAGAGGACAGCTGCAGCAGCACTTTGTGCAGATAGTCAATGCCGGAAACCCGGTCGGGCTGGAGCACCAGAACGGCCTCTGCACTCATGGCGCCGTTCTTTGTGGCGCCCAGGGACACGATGTCAGCCCCGGCCACCATGTCGGCCAAGGCGGCATCACAGCTGACTGCAGCGTTGGCCAGCCGCGATCCGTCCAGGTGAACGGCCATGTCAAGTTCGTGAGCGGTGTGGGCAACCGCCTGGAATTCTTCTGGTGAATATACGGTGCCCAGTTCAGTGGAGTTGCTGACCGAAACTGCGCAGCTTTGAGATTCGTGGATAAATGCCCGGTTGGATGCTGCAGCCCGCACGGCCTCCGGTGTGATCTTGCCGGCCTCGGTCTGTGCGGGCAGGATTTTGAGCCCCGCCGTGATTTCCGGCGCGCCGGTTTCGTCGGTGTTGATGTGCGCGGTGGGTGCGGCAATCACACTGCCCCAGCGTGGAACGACGGATGACAGCGACAGCAGGTTGGCCCCTGTTCCGTTGAAGACGGGGTAGATGAGGGCCTGCTGGCCGAAGGTGTCGCGCGCCCACGCTCGCAGCCGCTGCGTGTAGGGGTCGTCGCCGTAAGCGGGCACGTGTCCGCCGCTGACCCGCTTGAGCGCGTCGAGGACTTCCGGGTGGGCTCCCGCGTAGTTGTCCGACCCGAAGTGATAGACGCTCGGGTCGTGGGATGTCAGTTCAGGGGAATTGAGCTTTGCCATGTCCGTCCTGCAATCACTCGAGAAAGCTGTGTTCTTCGGATGGGAAGCTGCCGTCGGCCACTTCGGATGCGTATTCGACCGCGGCTTCGCGCAACAGAGAACGGGCATCGGCGTATTTCTTCGTAAACCGCGGTGTCCGGCCGGAGCCCATGCCCGCAAAGTCAGTCCAGACGAGCACCTGAGCGTCGCAGTCCGGGCCCGCGCCGATCCCCACGGTGGGAATGCGCAGCGCTTCTGTGACGGCGCGGGCTGCAGCCACCGGCACCATTTCCAGGACGACTGAGAACGCACCGGCTTCCTGCAGCGCCAGCGCGTCAGAAACGAGTTTCTGCACTGCGGCATCGCCGCGACCCTGCACGCGATAACCGCCCAGACCGTGTTCGGACTGCGGTGTGAAGCCCAGGTGCGCCATGACGGGGATTCCGGCGTCGGTCAGCAGTTTGACGGTTGGGGCCATCTGCACTCCGCCTTCGAGTTTGACCGCGTGGGCAAGACCCTCTTTCATCAGGCGGACAGCGGAATGGAAGCCCTGTTCAGGGCTGGCCCCGTAGGACCCAAAGGGAAGATCCGCCACAACCAGCGTGTGCGGCGCAGCTTCCACCACAGCCCGCGTCAGCGGGATCAACTGGTCGAGTGTGACAGGCAGGGTTGTGGAATAGCCGTACACGTTGTTGCCCGCGGAATCGCCCACGAGCAGGGCGGGGATCCCGGCTTCGTCAAAAATGTTGGCCGTGAATTGGTCATAGGAGGTGAGCATGGCCCACTTCCGACCTTCGTCTTTCATACGCTGCAGGTGCACAATCCGGGTGCGCCTGCGCGGCTGCTGTGCCTGTTCCGCGCCTCCGGGGGCGGGGGAGGCACCACCTGCCGAGGCGCCCTCGGCTTCCCGCTTCTGACTTCCGGGGGCCGGGGCTTGGCCGCCGTAGGGGTTCGGCTGTTCCTCTGCGCTCTGAGCGTTCATGGCCCTAACCATAGTCGGGGGCTCAGACATGAGCTCAGAGACTGACACCGACTGAGATCGTGAAAGAATCAGGCGCGAAGCCCGGTGAATCCGGGCCGCATCGCCCACCGGCGAAAACCTTCGAAAGGACAGTATGAGCAACGACGGCGTGAAGAACGGCTGGCGCAACTACAGGTTCCCCATCTTCGTCTTATCCGGGATTGCCCTCGGCGCTGTCATCGGGTTGGTGGTTGGTGAGCAGGCCGCTGTTCTCAAGCCTTTGGGCTCGCTGTTCATCAACTTCATGTTCACGCTCGTGGTGCCGATGGTGTTCTTCTCCATTGGCTCTGCCGTGGCGAATATGGATTCGGCTAAGCGGCTGGGCAAGATCATGGGTTCGATGATGGCGGTGTTCATCAGCACCGGAATCGTCGCCTCGATCATCATGCTTGCGGCACTGGGGACTTTCAGGCCGTTTGACGGGCTGAAAGTCAGCATGGACGAAAAGCCCGATGCCGGTGAAGAGGTTTCACTGGGCGACCAGATTGTCGGCGCGTTCACGGTTGACGACTTCAGCAAGATCCTGTCGGCGGAGAACATGCTGCCGCTGATCATCTTTGCGGTGCTGGTGGGGCTGTCCTGCGGTTCTATCGGCAAGCTGGGCCAGCCCTTCAAGACGTTTCTCAATTCCGGCAACGAAGTGTTCATGAAGCTCACGAGCCTCGTGATGTTCTACGCGCCCATTGGCCTGGGCGCGTACTTCGCGGCACTCGTCGGCGAACTCGGCCCGCAGCTGGTGGGAGGCTACGTCAAGGCGTTCGCGGTGTACTACCCGGTGGCGATCGTCTACTTCTTCGCGGCCTTCACCCTGTATTCCCTGCTGGCCGGCGGTGTTCCGGCTATGCGCCGCATGTGGCGCAACATTTTGGAGCCTGCCGCAGTGTCCTTGGGTACGGGAAGCTCTGTAGCATCGATTCCGGCGAATCTGCGGGCGGCCAAGCGAATCGGGGTTCCGCAGGATATTCGCGAAACGATCATTCCCATTGGTGCGACCATCCACATGGAGGGTTCGTGCCTGTCGGCGATCCTCAAGATCGCGTTCCTGTTCGCCGTGTTTGAGCGCGATCTCTTCACTCCGCAGGCGATTCTCATTGCGGTTCTCATCGCCCTGCTGTCGGGCATGGTGATGTCCGGTGTGCCGTCGGGCGGTTTCCTGGGTGAGCTCATGATCATCACCATGTACGGCTTCCCACCGGCTGCGCTGCCGGTCATTTCGGTCATCGGCACCGTGGTCGACCCGCCTGCTACCACGGTCAACGCCGTGGGCGACAACGTGTCATCAATGCTGGTGGCACGAGTTGTCGACGGGAAGGACTGGATGCACAAGAAGGACGAGGTCGCCGAGGATCCCACTGCCGAGGCGCCGGACGCCTGACCTGCTTTCTCGCCTGCTTTCGGCTCTTGTGAGCCGAATGTCGGCACTGCCGTGAGTGTTCTGTGTGACTCACCGCGCACATTTTTGGTGGTTTGTGTCACATGGTGTACATTTCTTCCATTCGTTTCCGAGCGTTTGCTCAGAAATCTCACATACTCACGGAGAAGACGATGGTCGAATCAATCAACAACGCGCTGGTTGCCGTCAGCGGCGTTATCTGGGGACCCTTCCTGCTCATCCCCCTGCTGCTGGGCACTGGTCTGTACCTGACCATCCGCCTGGGTGGCCTGCAGTTCGTCAAGCTGATCCCGGCTATCAACCTGGGTCTGGTCAAGCGCAAGGACAAGGGCGAAGAGGAAGGCGACATTTCGCAGTTCCAGGCGCTCACCACAGCGCTGGCAGCCACCGTCGGCACCGGCAATATCGTCGGTGTTGCCACCGCCTTGAGCATCGGCGGACCCGGCGCGCTGTTCTGGATGTGGATGACCGGTCTGCTCGGTATGGTCACCAAGTACGCCGAAGCATTCCTCGCCGTGCGCTTCCGCACGACTGACACCGCCGGTGAAAAGAGCGGTGGCCCCCAGTATTACCTCGAACGCGGCATCAAGGGCCCGCTGGGCAAGGTTCTCGGTCTGTCCTTCGCCATCTTCGCTGCTTTTGCCTGCTTCGGCATCGGCAACCTCACGCAGGGCAACTCGATTGCCTCGAATGTTGAGAACTCCTGGCACGTGCCCACCTGGGTCACCGGTCTGGTGCTGACTGTTCTGGCCCTGGTTGTTCTGGTCGGCGGCATCCGCTCGATCGGTTCGGTCACCTCGGCCCTTGTGCCGATCATGATCGTCTTCTACGTCGGCGCTGCCATCTACATCCTCCTTGCGAACATCTCTGACGTTCCGGCCGCTTTCGGTGAAATCTTCCGAGGTGCCTTCTCCGGCACCGCTGCTGCCGGCGGCTTTGCCGGTTCGGTCATCCTGGTTGTCATCCAGATGGGTGTTGCCCGCGGTCTGTTCTCCAATGAATCCGGTCTGGGTTCGGCTCCGATCGCAGCCGCTGCCGCCAAGACCTCGCACCCCGTGCGCCAGGGCCTGGTGTCGATGACCCAGACGTTTATCGACACGATCATTGTTGTGACCTTCACCGGTCTGGTCATCATCACCACCGGCGTGTGGAAGGCAACGGACGAAGCCGGCGAACAGCTTTCGGCGTCGCTTATGACCGGTGAGGCCTTCAGCTTCGGCCTGCCCGGTCAGTGGGGCCACTGGATTGTCACGATCGGCCTGGTGCTGTTCGCCTTCTCGACCATCCTCGGCTGGTCCTACTACGGTGAGCGCAACATCGAGCGCCTGTTCGGCCGTCGTGCGGTCGTTCCCTTCCGCATCTTCTTCTCGCTGGTCGTGTTCGTCGGCTGCACCACGGAACTTGAGGTTGTGTGGAACTTCGCTGACGTGGCCAACGGGCTTATGGCTCTGCCGAACCTTGTGGGCATCCTGATCCTGTCGGGACTCATTGCCCGCGAAACCCGGTTCTACCTCAAGCACGACCCCAAACTCGTCGCCTCGAAGGACGAAATCGAAGCCTTCATGGCCGACCAGCCAGGTTGGGCCGAATGGAAGGCGGGCAATCGCGTAGGTTCCTCGCGCGGCTGAGTGCCGTGTCAGTGGGCAGTGGCATGATGGGCCCATGCGAACACCGCCACTGCTGCTGCCCGCTGTTGCCTACCGGGAACTGACTGAATATTTTGATCCCGGGTCACTCAACCGCGGCGTTGCCTATGCGCAGGAAAAGCGGATTGTCGAAGTTGCGTGGTTTCCTGACGACAGCGTGATCGAAGCGTTCGTTGACGGAAGCTATTCCTACTCTGTTCATGTCGAGCTCGTGGAGGCTGAAGGTCCCCGCGAGCTCGACTTTATGGATCTGCCCCTCCTTGCACGCGATCGCGCGGATGAACTCCAGTGGTTCGCACCCTCGATGTGCTTTTGCACGTGCCCGGTGCAGCGGGACTGCAAACACGCGGCAGCCCTTCTGCGCTGGGTGACCGCGCTGGCCTGTGTTCAGAAGTTCGGGGGAGTGGGCCACCTGTCGCCTCTGGCAGACGCACCGCTGGGCTTTGCCGTAGACAGCGTGGCTGAAGCCGTGGTCTGCCGTAATGAAGCTGAGGCTCCCTTCCGCCAGCTGGCACCCATTCCACACGACCGGCGCGGGACTCTGGCCAGCGAAAACCCGGTCGGACTGCCTGCCGAAGAGCCCGTGCAGAACACCCCGCCTGCGTGGCGGAAGGCCCTCCAGTCGCTCTATGTTGAGGATCCTCCGGCACGCGGCGGTTTGGCGATTGCCTTTGAACTGCAGCAGCGCACCAGCTGGTTTGAACACCGCTCAAGGGGCAGTGCTGTGGTGTCTGCTGAAGACGCCGTGGACTCAGATGTGCACGTGATCATTCGGCCCATGTGCCGTGGGCAGCGTGACTCCTGGATCAAAGGAGGGCTGACGTGGCGTTCCTTTATGTCCGGCGGGGACTTCCGGTTCGACCGCGAACAGGCCAGTATGCTGGGCCAGATCTACCGCCTGTACCTGTCTGAGGGTGTTGGTCGAGCTATGAGCGAGGACCACATCAACCTGAGCATCGCCGGCAGCAAGTTCATGTTTGAACTGCTGGATCGTGCCCGGCAGATGGGTGTGGCGTTTATTGGCGTGGCGCCCATTGAATCCGTGCAGTGGGCAGACAATGCTTCGTTCGAGTTCTCGATTTCCAATGCGGAGGGTACGCGGGAACACAGCGGACTCCAGCTGACACCGACTCTGACCATCGACGGCGAACCCGTGCGGAGGCCTAAGTTCCTGGGCTCACATGCGCTGGCCGACATCATCATTCCCGGTGAGGACGATGCGGCGGGGGAGTCTGACGACACAGCCTCCGCTGGCGAAGGCGCTGCAACTGGACTCACGGCTGCGTCCCGGCCGGGTGTGCAGTTGCGGCGCGGAGTTCAGCTTCGCATTGGCCGTCTGGACCGCACGGCGCACGAAGGCATGCAGCAGCTGCTGCTGTCAGACGGTTTCACTGTCCCCGCTGAGGACCGTGAGGAGTTCTTCGATGAGGGGCTGTCGGTGCTGAGTCAGGCAGCTGGTGTAGTCAGCGCGGATCCCTCGATCGAACTTCCGGATTCAAGTACTCCGCAGCTGAATCTCACAGCCTCGTTTACAGGGGATTGCGTGGACCTGTCATGGCAGTGGCGGTATCAGCTGCCCAACCGGCGTCTTCCGCTCAACCCGCCGGCCGGCAGTGGGCTTGAAGGCTCCGCGGGTGTTGCAGGCAGTGCCGGTGCCAGTGGGCAGCGCAATATCCAAGCTGAACGCGGCATACTCGCCGAAGTCCACCGGCAGTGGCCAGATCAGGCGCGCGAAGACACGCTGGTGTTCGAAGGTGGGGAGGCCGCCCAGTTCACGGCCGAAGTCCTGCCGCAGCTGGAAGCCTCGCCGCTCATCGAAGTTTCGGTTTTCGGCACGCGGCCCGACTACGTTCACATCGAGGGCACACCGAACGTCAGCGCGGTGGTCAATGAGCGCAACGACTGGTTTGACCTTGCCATGTCGGTGCACGTGGGGGAGCGCGAACTTCCCTTTGCCACGGTCTTCACGGCTCTTGCCCGGGGTGAAGACGCAGTGCTCATGCCGGATAAGTCCTACATAACACTGGACCACCCGGTGTTTGACAAGCTTCGCGACCTCATTCGCGAAGCCACAGTCCTGCAGGAATGGACGCCCACCAAGCAGCGCATCGACAAACACCAGGTCGATCAGTTCAAAGCACTCGAAGACATTGCGGACAGCATAGAAGGCGACACGGAATGGTTTGAGCGCATCCGCGGGCTCGCGCAGGCAGAAGAACTGCCCACCGCTGCGCTGCCTAAGGGGCTGCACGCCACACTGCGCGACTACCAGCGCGAAGGCTTCCAATGGCTGAGCTTCCTGTATGACGCGGGTCTCGGCGGAATCCTGGCCGATGACATGGGCTTGGGCAAAACCGTTCAGACGCTCGCACTCATCGCCCACGCCTGCGAAACAGCGGCGGGCGAGGAAGCAGAACCGCCAGCCGACACCTCGGCCCCGGCAAGCACAGACCACCCGGCGGGTGCGGATAGCGTGACCGGCACCTCGGCCCCGTTCCTCGTGGTGGCGCCGTCTTCGGTTGTGAGCGTGTGGCAGGCGGAGGCCGCTCGGTTCACCCCCGGGCTCGATGTTCGGGTGATGAACCAGACCAGCAAGAAGCGTGGAACGTCGTTAGAACAGGCGCGCAGCGGGGCGGATGTCATCGTCACGTCCTACACCCTCATGCGGCGCGACTCCGAGGAATACACCGCGCTGCCGTGGGCCGGTGCGGTGTTTGACGAAGCGCAGGCCATCAAGAACCGACAGTCGAAGGGCTTTGCTGCGGCCTCCAAGATCCAGGCGCCGTTTCGCCTGGTCATCACGGGTACGCCCATGGAAAATGCGCTCGCAGATTTCTGGTCGCTGCTGCGGATTGCGGTGCCGGGGCTCATGGGCGCCTACCGGCGGTTCAACCAGGAGTTCGCCAAGCCGATCGAATCCGGCGAAGCCCCCGAACGCATGTTGCTGCTGCGGCGGACGGTGCGGCCGTTTATGCTGCGGCGCACCAAGGAACTCGTGGCAAAAGACCTTCCGGCAAAACAGGAATCGATTATCAGTGTCGAACTCACGCCCGCGCATTCACGGGCGTACAACACGCTGCTGCAGCGGGAGCGCAAAAAGGTTCTGCGGCTGTTGGACGACATGGATGTTGACGGCAACCGGATGACGGTGTTCCGGTCGCTCACACTGCTGCGGATGATGGCGCTCGACCCGGCAATTGTCGAAGGCGGCAGCTATTCGGCGATCGAATCGTCGAAAATGCAGACGCTGCTCGAATCTTTGGCACGGGTGATCGACGAGGGCCACCGGGTGATTGTGTTCAGCCAGTTCACGTCGTTCCTGCAGCGCATCTCCGATGAACTCACTTCCCGAGGTGCCGCCCACCTGTACCTGGACGGTTCGGTTCCCATGAGCGCACGGGCGGATCTGGTCACCGAGTTCCAGGAAGGCAGTGCGCCGGTGTTCCTCATATCCCTCAAAGCCGGAGGCTCCGGGCTCACACTCACTGCCGCTGACTATGTGTTCATCATGGACCCGTGGTGGAATCCGGCAGCCGAAGCGCAGGCGGTCGATCGCGCCCATCGGATCGGCCAGGACAAAAAGGTCATGGTCTACCGGCTGGTGGCGCAGGGGACCATCGAAGAAAAAGTCGTCGAACTGCAGCAGCGCAAGGCGCACTTGTTCGATTCGCTCATGGATGGCGGAGCAGGCTTTGCGCGCGGAATCTCCGCGGATGACCTGCGAGAGCTCTTCGGGGAGGCCGACGGCTGAGGGGATGCTAGGCGGAGGCGACGCCTAAGCGGAGTCTGGGCGGTGGTGACGGCTAGGCGGTGGCTGGGATCCGCCTCGTTGGCCTGGGCGGTTTCCCTTCAGCCCGCAGCAGATGGAATAAGCTGCCCGGCTGCCGTGCTGTACGTGACGACCACGATCCGAGGAGGTCTTCATGGCACGCATTACGATCATCGGCGGACACGGAAAGATCGCCCTGTTGGCAGCACCCCTGCTGGTCAAGGCAGGCCACGAGGTCACGTCGGTGTTCCGCAACCCCGATCACGAAGCCGACGTCGCCAAAACCGGCGCAGCCCCGAAAGTCGCCGACGTCGAACAGCTCGACACCGCACAGCTTGCCCAGCTGTTTGATGGCCAAGACGCCGTCATCTGGTCAGCTGGCGCAGGCGGAGGAAACCCGGCCCGCACAAAAGCCGTCGACCAGGACGCCGCAATCCGTACGATGGACGCCGCCCAACACGCTGGTGCCAAGCGCTATGTGATGGTCTCCTACTTCAACTCCAGCCGTGATCACGGCGTGGACCCCGAAGACGGGTTCTGGCACTACGCAGAAGCCAAAAGCATTGCCGACGAACACCTGCGCGGGACGGATCTCGACTGGACCATCCTCGGTCCCAGTCTGCTCACACTCGAACCGGGCAGCGGCACAATCACCGTCGACGGAAAGGGCAGTGAGGTCTCGCGCGAAAACGTCGCCCAGGTCATTGCCGCCGTGGTGGAGGATGCCAACACCATCGGCCGCACGATCAACTTCGACGACGGCGACACCCCCATTGCCGAAGCGATTCACTGATCAAACCCGCACGTCCGCGGTGCTGAGCCAGCCCGCTCAGCACCGCGGAACCGCAACTCTGGTATAGGTGCTGTGCTGCGATTAGGGTAGAGCCAGACATCAACGACGAACCACTGCGAGGGGGCACGAACGTGCAGTCCGCCAAGCCGTTTCACACCTCAGCCCAGACCAGCCTGAGCACGGAAGTGCACCATGACCCCGCCTCGTGCGCGGGAGAACACGACAGCCCCCTCGACTGTGCGGTCCGCGAAGGCGGGCACGCCCTTGTCGAACAGCTGGTGGCCAGCGGTGTGACGCGCGTATTCGGGGTGCCTGGCGAAAGCTACCTGTCGGTAATCGACGGACTGTACGACCACACCGACGACATTGAAATCATCGTCACCCGACAAGAGGGCGGTGCGGCAATGGCCGCGGCCGCCCACGGTGCGCTCACCGGTGAGCCCGGCATCTGCATGGTCACGCGCGGACCGGGTGCGACAAACGCCAGCATCGGTGTGCACGTGGCCAAACAGGACGCCAGTCCGATGGTGCTGTTCATCGGCCAGATACCGCGCGATCACCAGCACCGCGAATCCTTCCAAGAGGTCAACTACCGGCAGATGTTCGGTGAACTGGCCAAAGAAGTCATCGAAATCAACACGGTTGAGCGGATTCCCGAACTCACCGTGCGGGCGCTCAACTCAGCGGTATCCGGCGAACCCGGTCCGGTTGTTGTAGTCCTGCCGGAAGACATGCTGGTCGAACAGACCGACGCGCCGCTGAAATCGCGCACAACCCCAGCGCCCGTGTTGCCGGATGCGCACTCGGTACAGGAAGCCTACCGTCTGCTGGCCGAGGCCGAAAAGCCGCTCATCATCCTGGGCTCCACCGGCTACGCGCCGGAACTGGGCCCGCTTGTCACGGACTACTGCGAGCGGAACGGGGTTGCGCTCGCCGCCGCGCACAGGCGGATGCACCTGGTGGACAATTCCTCGCCCGCCTACGCGGGCACCTTTGAGTTCGGCCGGTCAGTGCTGGAAGCCAATGCTGACGAGGCGGATGTCATCTTCTTCCTCGGCTCTCGCCCCGATCCCAACACGGGTGAGGAATGGGAGAACTACCGTGGCGGATGGGCGAACTACCGCGGGGGAGCAGCAGGAGCTGATGGTCAAGCGGGGCCCGACGTCATTCACGTCTACCCAGATCCGAACGTGATCGGCCGGTTCTTCCCCGCCCACGTCGGGACGGCCGCCAGCCCGCTTGAGTTCATGCGCGCACTGGTTGAATACGGCGCGGGCGCTGCTGTGGGCGCTTCGGCCAGCGGTGCTTCCGATGGTCGCGTTGTAGGCGGTGCGGCAGGCGCCGGGGTCGATCGTTCTGATTTCGAACTTTCCGATGCTCGCCGGGCCTGGCAGAAGAAGCTGCACGACGACTGGGTCGGCTACATTGAGCGCAACCTGCAGTCCTCCCTGGGCGGGCCGTTCATGCAGAAGTTCAACGCTCGGTTCGATGCTGGAACCATCATCACCAACGGTGCCGGCAACTACACATCGTGGGTGCAGAAGAACCGCACCTACTCGACGTACCCCTCGCACATTGCTTCGCAGTCTGGGTCAATGGGCTACGGGATCCCGGCGGCACTCGCGGCCGCACTGGAGCACCGAGACCGGACGGTTGTGACATTCGCCGGTGACGGCTGCTTCATGATGAACGGCCAAGAACTCGCCACCATGGCCGCCAATAACCTCAACGTGCTGGTGATCGTTGTGAACAACTCGCTCTACGGCACCATCCACATGCACCAAGAGCGCGAATACCCGGGCCGACCCGTTTTCACTGCACTGAACAACCCGGACTTCGCTGCCCTCGGAGCGGCCTACGGGGCCCGCACCGCCAAGGTGAGCACACCGGAAGAGTTCGATGCAGTCCTTGCCGAGTTCGCCTCGGAACCCGGTCTGCGGTTCATCGAAGTCGTCACAGAAGGCTACTGAGCAGCGGGGGCGCTGGGTGCAGGGTGCTCAGCACGTTTCCGGCGCCCAGCCGTCCCTTCGCCGACGCGTTCTCACGCGCAAATGCAGAGTCACGCTTTAATGCAGCGCATTAGCGCGTGACCCTGCATTAAAGCGTGAATCTACACCACTTAGACGGCAGAGTAGCTTTCAGCGGCACCCACCCTCAGGCGCTGAAAACCGACGTCAGCACGTCAACGACGGTGTGTGCGGCCTGTGTCAGCGGCGCATCAGTTGACGTGAGGATGGCGATGTCGCGGCTGCCGCAGATGGTCCTGGGCAGAATGTGGACGTTTGCCGGTGCCATCAGCATGAGGTACGGGGTCGCCAATGTGACACCCAGACCGGATGACGCCATGGCCAAGGCCACCGCCGAATCAGTGACAACGTGCTTTTCACGAGGCATAAGACCAAGTTCCCGGCAGGCTAAGCGGAATGCTCGTCCCCACGTGGAATCCGGTGGCGGCAGAATCCACGGTACGCGGTTGAGTGCGCGGCGCAGCATTTCTTGATCGCGGAAAACATCGCCGCGGCCAGGAGCAAACGCCGCCCCGGCGGCAGCTGCCGCCGTCCCATCAGCCACGTCAGCCTCACCAGCCTCACCGGCAGCCAGAGGTGCGGCGTCGGGCCCGGACTCATCAACCTCGTCAGCTTTAGCGAGTGCAGGACCAACGTCAGCCCCAACATGTTGCCCTTGGGCCACGAGGGCGTCCATGCCGCCGGGTCCGACGGCAACTGACAGGCGTTCGCGGCGGACGGGCTTCATGTGGACACCACGCCGCGGTGGCAGCCGCGCATCCAGGTAGTCAATGCCGATTCCGATGTCGATCAGGCCCGACGCGACGGCCTCCTGCATTTCCTCGACGTCCACCTCAATGGTCTGCACATCAACGCCGGTGCCTTCCAGCTGCCGTGAGGCCGGCTGCATGGCGGCAATCGATGCTGACCCGAAAACGCCTACGGTCACGGTTGTGTCGGCGGAGGCCCCGCGCATGGCTCGGGCGGCTTGGCGTTCGGCGGCGACGACGGCCCGGGCACGGGGCAGCAGCGCTCGCCCGGCTTCGGTGAGGACAACAGACCGTCCACGAGGTGAAACGACGGGCGATCCGACGGCTCGGCTGAGTGCGGACACGTGTTGGCTGACGGCGCCTGCCGTGTAGCCCAGTCGGGCAGCGGCTGCGGCCATTGTTCCCTGTTCGGCGACTGCGACGAATGTGCGCAGTTGGGTCAGTGTCCACTGCATATCAGCAAGCTACACGACCCGTTAGAAAAGCTAAACGGAATCTTAAAAATATATCGCTTGTCCTTATTGCTCGCCGGGTTCACCATTGGGGTGTGGCCCGCTGGGTCCACCGGCGAAGAGGTCAGCGTCGCTCTCAACGCCGCACCCTCGGGCACTGTTCAGCGTTGAACAGCCCGCTGCCATCAGCGTTGATCGGCAGCCTGACGAGAGGAGCTTCCGTGATTGTGAATGTTCCCCAGACTGTTCCCGCATCTGCTTCCGTAGTCATCATCGGCGGCGGCATTATGGGCACAGCCACTGCGTACGAACTTGCAAAATCCGGTGTCGAAGACATCGTGCTCATTGAGCGCGGCGAACTGGCCGGCGGTTCCACAAGCCGCGCTGCCGGTGGTCTGCGCTGTCAGTTCTCAGATGAAGCCAACATCATGCTGGGCGCGCGCAGTCTGGAGATCTTCCGCCGTTTTGAAGAGCAGATGGGCCAGAACATCGACATGGTCCAGTCCGGCTACCTGTTCCTGTTGGACAACGAAGCCGATGCCGACAAGATGTCCGCCAATGTCGACCTCCAGGCCTCCCTGGGTCAGGCCTCCAGGATGATTTCACCGGCCGAATGCGGCGAACTCAACCCCGTCATCCGCACCGAGGATCTGGTTGCCGGTGCCTACAACCCCTTTGATGCCCACTGCACTCCCGAGGCTGCCGTGGCCGGCTACGCCAAGAACGCCCGCCGGCTGGGTGTGAAAATCCTGCGCGGGGTGGAAGTCACCCGGGTCATTGCAGAGGGTGACGAGGCGGAGCTCGGCTCCCGTCGGATCACCGGGGTTGAAACATCGGCTGGGCCGATAGCCGCTGACACCGTGGTGTGCGCGGCCGGTGCGTGGTCGAAGAAGATCGGTGCCGATGTGGGCATTGATCTGCCCGTCGAACCGCTGCGCCGCCACATTGTGGTGAGCGAACCGGTGAACTTCGACCCGCGCAGACTGCCGTTCACCATCGACTTTTCAACCTGCTACTACTTCCATTCCGAAGGCGGCGGCCTGCTGTTCGGCGCCCCGGAGGTCGAAGACTCGTGGGGCTTCAGCACCCAACAGGACCCCGCGTGGCTTGAACAGCTGGCTGAACTCATGGACAGGCGCACTCCCGCACTGGCCGATGTTCAGCTGCGCCGCGGTTGGGCGGGCCTGTACGAGATCACGCCGGATCACAATGCGCTCATAGGAAAGTCTGCGCAGGTAGAGGGCTTCATGTACGCCACGGGCTTTTCCGGCCACGGCTTCCTGCAGGGCCCGGCGGTCGGCGAAATCATGGCCGACCTCTACCTGGACCGCACCCCGCTGATCGACATTTCGGGCCTGAGCTTGGACAGATTCGCGTCCGGTGAAGTCCGCAAGGAAATGAACGTCGTGTAGGCACCGCAGCCACCCACATCACAAATATACGAATTTCGAACTGACAGCGACCGATGAACCGACTCAGAAAGGACACGCACATGTCACTGCCGACACAGCAGCAGATCCTCGAAACCACCAAAAAGGCGCTCGCAGCGTGCGGTGCCGATTTCGATCAGCTGACCTCCGCCTCGTCAGGGGAAGCTGCCGCAGACAGCGGTGCGGGCAGCAGCTCGGCCAGCCTGACCCTGCGCTCGCCCATCAACGGAGCACAACTCGGCCAGATTCCTGCCGATGACGAAGCCGCCATGGGGCGCAAGCTCGACGCCGCACGCGAAGCCTTCACACAGTGGCGCGATGTTCCCGCGCCCGTGCGCGGCAAAGTCGTGCAGCGCTGGGGTCAGCTGTTGGAAGAGCACAAGGCTGACCTGGGCGAACTCGTCACGATTGAGGCCGGAAAAATTCCGTCGGAAGCTGCTGGCGAAGTGCAGGAGATGATCGACATCTGCGAACTCGCACTTGGCCAATCGCGTCAGCTGTTCGGCAAAACCCTGCCCTCGGAACGCCCCGGCCACCGGCTGATGGAAACCTGGCACCCGCTGGGCGTGGTCGGAATCATCACGGCGTTCAACTTCCCCGTGGCCGTGTTTGCGTGGAACACCGCGCTTGCGCTCATTGCCGGTGACACGGTGGTGTGGAAGCCGTCCGAAACCTCGTCGCTCTCGGCGATTGGCGCGGAGGCTCTGCTGCGCCGTGCCGCAAAGGACTGCGGTGCGCCGGAAAACCTCAGCCAGGTGCTGCTGGGCGACCGTGACCTCGGTGCGGCCATGGTTGCCGACAAGCGCGTCGCCTTGGTTTCGGCCACCGGTTCGGTTGCCATGGGTCGCAAGGTCGGTCCGGTTGTGGCTGAGCGCTTCGGCCGGGTGCTGTTGGAGCTCGGCGGCAACAACGCGGCAATCGTCGCCCCCAGTGCCGACCTTGACCTGGCTCTGCGCGGTGTTGTCTTCGCCGCCGCGGGCACGGCCGGTCAGCGCTGCACCACGCTGCGCCGCCTGATTGTGCACTCGTCAATTGCCGATGACCTCGTTGACCGTGTCGCCAAGGCCTACGGCACGCTGGCCATTGGTTCGCCCACCGACGACGGCACCCTGGTGGGCCCGCTCATCAACAAGGCCTCCTTCGACGCCATGCAGAGCGCGCTGAGCGCGGCAGAAGAACAGGGCGGAACGATTGTCTGCGGCGGTAGGCGCGTCCTAGCCGACGAAGCCGATGACGCCTACTACGTCGAACCGGCCGTCGTCCGCATGCCCTCGCAGACGGAGATCGTGGAAGACGAAACCTTCGCACCCATCCTCTACGTCATGGAATACGACGACTTCGACGCCGCCGTAGAACTCAATAACGCGGTTCCGCAGGGCCTGTCGAGTGCCGTGTTCACGGCGGAGCTTGCAGAAGCCGAAGGGTTCCTCACTCGGTCGGACACCGGCATCGCCAATGTCAACATCGGAACGTCCGGAGCTGAAATCGGCGGCGCGTTCGGCGGCAACAAGGAAACCGGCTGGGGCCGCGAATCCGGCACCGATTCCTGGCAGGCCTACATGCGCCAGGCGACGAACACCATCAACTACTCGGGCGAACTGCCCCTGGCTCAGGGCGTCGAATTCATCTGAGTTCTGCTTGATGGGCCGAGTGGCTAATGGGTCAGTTGGCTGACCGGCAGAACAAATCACGAGGCGCCGCACCTTTATCACCCTCCCCTCCCCGTACGCTCGGGGAGGGAGAAGCGGGAGGGGGCGGCGCCTCGTGATTTGTTTTTCCTGGGACAGGGGGAGTGAAAGCAGCGCTGGAGGGTCAGCACTCAGTTGTTGCCGCGGCGGCTTAGGTGGGGCTCAGTAAGGCGGTGCTTGGTGGCGGTATTTCGAAATCTGAGCAGTATTGAAGTATGGGAACAGTGGCGCGCATCTTCCGTGAATACAGGCTGTTGGCCGCGGTGCTGGTTGAGTTGATCGTGGTGCTCGTGCTCCATTTTTCGGGGCACACGGGTGCCGCGCAGCTGGTGGCGACGGCCTTCGTTGGGTTCGTCATCCTGCTGACCGTGATCGACATGGTCAAGCAGCTGCTGCGCAAAGAATTCGGGCTCGACATTCTTGCCGTGGTGGCGATGACCGCCTCACTGGCGGTCGGCGAGTATTTGGCGGCGTCGATTATTGCGCTCATGCTCACTGGCGGTGAGGCACTGGAAGACTACGCTGCTGCCCGAGCCAAGCGGGATCTGCGCAGCCTGCTGGACCGCGCACCGCAGCGGGCGCACCGCCTGCCCGGGGTTGACGCCCCTGTTGACCAGGCCGAAAACATTGAAATCGATCAAGTGGAGCCCGGCGATGTTCTGCTTGTGCGCCCGGCCGAAGTTGTTCCCGTTGACGGCGAGGCGATTGACGCGGGGTCGTTTGATGAATCGTCTTTGACGGGTGAATCTGCTGCTGTCGCGAAGGACGTTGGCGACACGATTCTGTCCGGGTCGGTCAATGGAACGCAGGCCGTGCGGATGCGGGCAACACGTTCGGCGGCGGATTCGCAGTATCAGAAGATCATCACGCTGGTACGGCAGACGGAGGACCAGCAGGCGCCGATTGTTCGGGTGGCCGACCGCTACGCCATGCCGTTTACGGCGGTGTCTCTGCTGATCGCGGGGCTTGCCTGGTGGTTCAGCGGTGACCCGGTCAGGTTTGCCGAAGTGCTGGTTCTGGCCACGCCCTGCCCGCTGCTGATCGCGGCTCCGGTTGCGTTTCTGGGCGGTATGAGCCGGGCGTCGAATGCGGGAATCATCGTCAAGGGCGGTGCTGTCCTCGAAGCACTGGGTTCGGCTTCGACTGCTGCCTTCGACAAGACGGGCACCTTGACCTACGGACGGCCGACGGTTGCTGCCGTCCACGCCGTTGGCGTGTCCGAAGACGAACTGCTGGCGGCTGCGGCTGCGGCCGAGCAGTTCTCATCGCACGTCTTGGCGCTCGGTGTGATTGAGGCCGCTGACGGGCTTGCGCTGCCCGAGGCGCGAAATGGTCGCGAGGTTGCCACGGAAGGCGTTGAGGCTGAGGTTGATTTTGTTGCAGGTTCGGCTGGTTCGGCTGGTGAGGCGGGCAGCGCTGGTGCTGGCTCGACCGTGGTTCGTGTTGGCACGCTTGATTTTGTTCGCGGCATGGCGTCCGACGCCTCCGAGGTTTAGTTTGAGGCCGTTCAGACTGCGGCTTATGTGTCGATCGGCAATGAGTACGCCGGCGCGCTGATACTCAATGACCAGGCGCGCGACAATGCCGGACAGCTGGTTTCGGAGCTGAGGCGTCATGGCTTTGAGAAGGTCACGATGCTCACTGGCGACAACCCGCACACTGCGCAGGCGATTGCTGCTGAGGTCGGGATTGACGAGGTTCACGCTTCGCTGCTGCCAGAGGACAAAGTTCGTCTGCTGCACGAGATTGAGCCGAAGCCGGTGATCATGGTCGGTGACGGTGTTAACGACGCCCCGGTTCTCGCGGCTGCTGGGGTTGGCCTTGCGATGGGCGCTTGCGGCAATACCGAGGCGTCCGAAGCTGCTGATGTCGTGATCACCCGTGACGACATTTCGCGTGTTGGCAAGGCTGTCGACATTGGGCGTTGGACTTTGGCGGTGGCGAAGAGCGCCATTTGGATCGGCATTCTGCTGTCGCTGGTGCTCATGGGCTTTGCGTTCTTCGGCTTCATTCCGGCCGTCGTCGGTGCGCTGCTGCAGGAAGTCATCGACCTGGCCGCAATCGTCTACGCCCTGCGAGCCCTGAAAGGCCCCGAACGCTTCAAGGTGTGACGGGCTGCCCGCCGGGGCGCTCGCCCTTGCGGTCGCGCCCGCCCCGGCGGCAAACTCTGCTCTGTAGGTGGAATATTGATGCGAAATCGCCGTTTTTGCCGCATTCTTCCGCCTAGACGGCAGAGTAACTTGTGGTGCCGGGCTGTCGTGTCGGGCCGGGCTGAGTTGCAGAGCTGGGCGCCGGGTCAGTTGGGTAGCGGTGTTTTAGTGTCTGGCCGAGCGAGCTGCTCACCCACGCCAGCCGCGGGACCGCAATGCGTCTCTAATCGCCGCGAGGTATTCGACGGGCTTCATTGATTTAGTCACCCGGATGACAATCCAGCCCGCTGCTTCGAAAGCGCGGTGCCGGCGGATGTCGGTGGACCACTGTTCCGCGTCGAGCATGTGGTGGGCGCCTTCGTACTCGCAGCACACCTTGTAGTCCTCCCAGGCCAGGTCGGGTTTTCTGTAGTCGCCGAAGCTGGGCAGATAGACGCGCGGGTTGACCGTCGGTTCGGGCAGTCCGGCGCGAACGATCTCGAGGCGCAGGCTCGTTTCCCGAGGTGACTGCACCCCCGGCCTGGCCAAGCGGAGGGCTTTGCGCAGAGTTCTGTAGGCGCGGGACTGGGGCAGATCCCGTATGAAGCTTTTGAGTTTGGCGTGTTCGACTCTCGGGTCGCCGTTCCACGTGCCCATAAGCCCATCCAACAGTCGGACCATGTCATCGAGCTCCAGCATCGGAGCGAGTTCGAGCACCGCTGCGGAAGCAGTTGACAGACGCACGCCGAAAAAAGTTCCGACTGATTCCGGCGTCTTGCGGTATCCGCGGACTCCTTTTCTCTCGATCTTGTTACCGCGAGTGCCGGTGCTCACGTGAAGCGTGGACGACTGCTGCATTCTTCGAGGCAGGATTAATCCGTGGAGCAGCGCTGCAGTCGAGTGCGAACCAATCGCATCGGGCCGGATCATCTGCAGAGCAGCCAAGTCAGACCACTGCTGGAACCACCGTTCATCAATCCGGGGCGGGAACGAGGGTGGCAGAGGTCCGCCGTCAACGATGCGCACACCGTGGTGCGCGCTGCCGGTCTTTGTGCGAATCCGCCATTCCGACACTCCCGCTTGGCGCAGCAGCTGGTTGGATGCCCATTGCCCATAGGGCGAGGCGTTCTGCAGAAACTCCATGCGCCGAAGCTAGTAAGACCACAACCCCGCGGCCATCCCCGTGTGAGCCCTGGGGATAGCTGGCTGGCCGTCAACAGCCCAAAGCGCACGAGTCACTGCGCAACGTCAGAGCCACCCACCCCGACGGCAAACTCTGCTCTGTAGGTGGAATATTGATGCGAAATCGCCGTTTTTGCCTCGTTCTTCCGACTAGACGGCAGAGTAACTTGTGGCGCCGGGCTGGGCTGGAGCGCCGGGCTGGGTGGCCGGGCTGAGGTGCTGGATAGGGCCGAGCGCCTAGCAGAGTCAGCCGGTTTACGCCCCAGCGAATGCCTCGATTAGTGCTTGGGCGCTCGCACGACCCTCGGCAATCGCCGTCGGATAGTCTTCCCGCAGCATCAAGGCCATCGTGCCGGTGTAGACGACCATGAGCGCCGACGCCAAAGCCTCCGCCCGACTGCCGGACCCCGCCGCACTTCCTGGGGAGCCAACACCCGCCGAGGTGCCGCTCACCTTGCCCGCCGCACCAACACCTTCCGAGGTGCCGCTCACCTCACCAGCCCCACTTTCCGGGGCGCCACCTGCCTGACTGGACGAGGTGCCACTCGCCTCAGCCATCCGCTCACCGCCAGGCTGCTCGCCTGTGATTTCGCGGGCGGCGGCCAGCAGTCGTGTGCGCAGCAGTTGGGTTTCTTCGTCGAGGACTTCCTGCAGTTGGGCGCTGGGGTGTTCGATGGCGGCGGCGGCTCCGCTGAAGGCGCACCACCGTTCGGTCATGTGTTCGCCCTGGTAGGTCGAAAGTGCGTCCCACAGGGCAAGCGCCCGTCCTTGCGGGCTGTCAGCGGCGGCGATTTCGGCGTTCCACACCTCTGTCCAGATGTACAGGCGGCGGCGAAGAGCTGCTGCTATCAGTCCTTCTTTGCTTCCGAAGTGTGAATACAGACTCGGCGGGGATGCCTGTGCGTTCTTGAGGATCCGGTCGACGGGAGTGGATATGACACCGTGGACGAAAAGCAGCGCGTCGGCGGAGTCCAAAAGTCTTTCGCGCACCGGCTTTGTCGCCCGTTTGGTGGCGGGCTTGCTCGCCTGCTCAGTTGCTGGCTTGGTCGGTTTTATGGCTGGCAATCCTGCTCCTGCACCTCTTCTGTGCGGCTCACTCAAGGCACCCTAAGTATAACGGTCGTTTCATTTTCGATATAACGTACGTTATCGTGGCTGAGAAGCATACAGTCGATCAGCGAAGGAGTGCCGTGCCGAGCATCTACATCAACGGACAGTGGCAAGAAGCGGAATCAAAGCAAACCCGAGACATCCTCTGCCCGGCCGATGGATCGCACGTGATCACTGTCAGCGAAGGCGACCGCGCTGACGCCCGACGGGCAATCGAAGCAGCTCGCCAAACTTTCGACGAAGGCACCTGGGCAACCACCCCCGCCGCCCAGCGCGGCGCAATCGTTGATCGTCTGGCCGATATCCTTGAGCGCGACAAAGACAAGGTCGCCCGCATGGAATCGCAGGACACCGGCAAGCGCTTTGTCGAGTCCCAGCAGGACATGGACGACATCATCAACGTCTTCCGCCACTTCGCGGCCCTGGCCAACAAGCACGCGGGCCGCGTGGTCGACCCGGGCGATCCGACAATCTCCAGCCGGGTCGTCACCGAACCGGTGGGTGTGTGCTCACTCATCACCCCGTGGAACTTCCCGCTGCTGCAGACGGCCTGGAAGATCGCCCCGGCCATCGCCGCGGGCAACACCTTCGTGCTCAAGCCGGCCGAACTGACTCCGCAGACCGCCATGTGGCTCATGGATGCCCTTGACGAGGCGGGGCTTCCGGCAGGGGTTGCCAACCTCGTCACCGGTCCGGGTGGAACCGTGGGTGCCGAAATGACGGAAAACCCGCAGGTGGACCTCGTGTCGTTCACGGGTGGTCTGGAAACCGGCCGCGTCATCATGGCCGCTGCCGCTCCGACCGTGAAGAAAGTCGCCCTGGAACTCGGCGGCAAAAACCCCAACATCATCTTCGCCGACGCTGATCTCGAAGCGGCAGTCGACAACGCGCTCACCGCGATCTTCCTGGACTCCGGCCAGGTGTGCTCGGCCGGTGCGCGCCTGATCGTCGAAGAGTCCATTCACGATGAGGTCGTCGACGAACTCGTGCGCCGCGCCGAACTCATCCGCCTGGGCGGTCCCTTCGACGACAATGCCGAAACCGGCCCGCTCATCAGCGAAGACCACCTGAACAAGGTCCACCGCTACGTCGAAGAGGCCATCGAAGACGGTGCTGTTCTGCGCACCGGCGGCAAGCGCGGCGAAGGCGAACTCGCGCAGGGCTCGTACTACCTGCCGACCATCCTTGACCGCTGCGACCAGTCGATGCGCTGCGTCCACGACGAATCCTTCGGCCCGGTGTTGACAGTCGAAACCTTCTCAGGCGACACGACGGAGGCCGCCGAAGACGCCGCAGTGGCCCTGGGCAATGACACCGTCTACGGCCTCGCCGGTGCGGTGTGGACTGAAAACGCCGGCCGCGCCGAACGAGTTGCCGGTCGCCTGCGCCACGGCACTGTGTGGATCAACGACTTCCACCCCTATGTGCCGCAGGCCGAATGGGGCGGCATGAAGCAGTCGGGCATCGGCCGTGAACTCGGCGAAGACGGCCTGGCTGAGTACCAGGAGGTCAAGCACATCTGGCACAACACGAAGCCGGCACCGGCCGACTGGTTCTCCGGCCGCAAAGCCTGACCCACCCCACAATCTTCTGTTCACAACTCCAAGGAGCGTTTAAGTGAAGCAACACTATGACTATGTAATCGTCGGCGGCGGATCGGCCGGTTCGGCGCTGGCCAACCGCCTGTCGGCAGACCCCAGCACCAGCGTGCTGGTGCTTGAAGCCGGTCGCGCGGACTTCAAGTTTGACCCGCTGATCCACATGCCCGCTGCGCTCATGTTCCCGTCGGGCAACCCGATGTACGACTGGCGCTATGAAACCGACCCGGAACCGTACATGGGCGGACGCCGCGTGTCGCACACCCGCGGTAAAGTGCTCGGCGGTTCAAGCTCCATCAACGGCATGATCTTCCAGCGCGGCAACGCCGGCGACTACGACAAGTGGGCCACGTTTGAGGGCATGGAGGACTGGGACTACGCCCACTGCCTGCCGTACTTCAAGCGCATGGAAACGACACTGGCCGGGGCCGATGAGTGGCGCGGCGGTTCGGGTCCGCTGACCCTTGAGCGCAAGCCCGCCAACAGCCCGCTGTTCCAGGCGTTCTTCGAAGCCACCCGCCAGGCTGGCTACGCCCCGACCGATGACGTCAACGGCTACCGCCAGGAGGGCTTCGCCGCGTTCGATGCCAACACCTACAAGGGTTCGCGTATGAGTGCTTCGCGTTCCTACCTGTGGCCGGTCAAGAACCGCAAGAACCTCGACATTGCGACTCTGGCCTTCGTCACTCAGCTGCGCTGGAACGGCACCCGTGTGACCGGAGTCGACTTCGTACGAGGCGGAAAGAAGCCTCACAGCGTCTCCGCCGGTGAAGTGATCCTCTGTGGGGGTGCCTTCAACTCGCCTCAGGTGCTGCAGCTGTCCGGTGTGGGTGACCCCGACCACCTGCGTTCGGTTGGTATCAAGCCGCGGGTCGAACTGCCGGGTGTGGGTGAGAACCTGCAGGACCACCTGGAGGTCTACCTGCAGCACGAATCGGTGCAGCCGGTTTCGATTCAGCCGTGGCTGAAGATGTGGAAGGCCCCGTGGATCGGTGCTCAGTGGCTGTTCGCCAACGCCGGTGTGGGTGCTTCGAACCACTTCGAGGGCGGCGGCTTCATCCGCACGAACGACGATGTCGTGTACCCGAACCTCATGTTCCACTTCCTGCCGATCGCCGTGCGCTACGACGGTACCGGTGGTGATCACGAACACGGCTATCAGGTCCACATCGGCCCGATGAACTCGGATGTTCGCGGTCACGTGAAGATCAAGTCGAACGATCCCAAGCAGCACCCGTCGATCCTGTTCAACTACCTGTCAACCGAAAACGACCGCCGCGAATGGGTTGAGGTTGTGCGCGCAGCACGCCACATCCTGTCCCAGCCGGCGTTCGCACCGTTCGACGGCGGCGAACTGTCGCCCGGCAAGGACGTTGAAACCGACGAGGAGATCCTCGACTGGATCCGCCGCGACGCCGAAACCGCTCTGCACCCGTCGTGCTCGGCGAAGATGGGTGTTGACGACATGGCGGTTGTCGACCCGTCGTCCATGAAGGTCCACGGTACTGAGGGTCTGCGCGTTGTGGACGCCTCCGTGTTCCCGACCATCACCAACGGCAACATCTACGCACCGGTGATGATGGTGGCCGAGCGCGCTGCCGACCTCATTGCCGGCAACACCATGCTCAAGCCGGAACACCCGCCGGTCTACAAGGCCAAGTCCGGTATGCCGCTGTACCCCGAAGGCGATCCGCGCAACAGCGCGTGGAACGCCCGCAAGGACATCCCGAGTGCCCTTGAGGCCATGGCTGCGGGTGATGACCAGTGAGCGGTACCCCACCAAACTCCAAGCCGCAGGCGCAGACTGCGGCGAACGGCACCTCGTCAGCTGGGGGCTCTGCGGAAGGCGGTTCGGCAGAAGTCGAACCCGAGCTTCAGCCCCAGGTGACAAGCCCCAAGATCAAACCTGTTGTGCTCGGCGTGACCGGCGTGTTCATCGCGCTGGTCGCCGGGTGGGCGCTGTTCTTCACAGAGTCCGCCGAGGCGACACTCGGCTTGCTCGTGGGCTGGATCGGCAACTGGTTCGGCTGGTTCTACATCCTGCTGGCCACCGGGATCCTTGTGTTCGTGGTGGTGCTCGCCCTGCGGTACTCCAAAATCCGCTTGGGCAAGGACACCGACCGTCCCGAATATTCGACGTTCGCCTGGGCGTCCATGCTGTTCGCAGCCGGCATCGGCACCGACGTGATGTTCTTCGCGGTTGCCGAACCCGCCTCGCAGTACCTGGCGCCGCCCGTAACGGAGCCCGGCACGGTCGATGCCGCGCGCGAAGGCACCGTGTGGACGCTGTTCCACTACGGCATCACCGGGTGGGGAATGTACACGCTCATGGGCATCGCCCTGGGCTACTTCGCCCACCGAAAGGGACTTCCGCTGGCTGTCCGTTCGGCGCTCTACCCGCTGTTCGGCAAGCGAATCAAGGGCGGCATCGGCAACGCCGTCGACATCGCGACGGTGCTTGGAACCATCTTCGGTGTTGCAACCTCGCTGGGCATCGGCGTGGTCATGCTCAACGTGGGCCTGGATCTGCTGTTCGGCATCGAGCAGGGCATCCCCGCACAGATCGGACTTGTGGTTGTCGCGGTTCTCGTGGCAATCGTGTCGGCAACATCGGGTGTTGACAAGGGCATCCGCATCCTCAGCCAGCTCAACGTGGTGCTCGCACTCGTGCTGGCCGGATGGGTGCTGGTGTTCGGCGACACCGCGTTCCTGCTGCGCGCAGCCACCATGAACGTCGGTGACTTCGTCAGCATGTTCCCCGGAATGACGCTGGACACGATGGCATTCGACCACCCGGACGAATGGATGAACCTGTGGACTCTGTTCTTCTGGGCCTGGTGGGTTGCCTGGGCGAGCTTCGTCGGAATGTTCCTGGCCCGCATCTCCAAGGGTCGCACACTGGGACAGTTCGTCATCGGCACGCTGACCATTCCGTTCATCTACATCCTCATGTGGGTGACCATGTTCGGAAACACCGCCATTGAGCGCATCCGCTCGGGTGACGTCGCATTTGCCGAAGCCGCTGTCGAAACACCGGAATCCGGTTTCTACATGCTGCTGCAGCAGTTCCCCGGAGCGTTCTTCCTGGTGGGACTGGCAACTTTCGTCGGGCTGCTGTTCTACGTGACATCTGCTGACTCCGGTGCGCTGGTCATGGCCAACCTCACCAGCCGCCTGCCGGATGCTGAAACCGACGCCAAACCGTGGGTGCGCATCCTGTGGGCTGCGGCAACCGGAGTGCTGACAATCGCCATGCTCGTTGTCGGCGGCATTACCGCGCTGCAGTACGCGACGGTGGTCATGGGACTGCCCTTTGCAATCGTCATGATCCTCGTTGCCATCGGACTGTTGCGTGCGCTGGAAGGTGAGCGCAAGCAGACGAACGCCATGATGGACTCGCTGCGCTCGCAGGTTGTCGGTGCTGGCAGCATGGTCGGCAGCGGTGTTGCCGGTGGTGCTGGTTCGGCTGTCAACTGGCGCAACCGTCTGCGCCGTCAGTTCGGCAGTGTGTCGATGCGCTCGACTCAGGAGCGCATGACCGAGGTTGTCATTCCGGCGCTGGAAGAGGTCGCAGCCGAACTGCGCGCCCAGGGTGTTGACGCGCAGATCAACCGTGAAGACGACGTGTCGAAGAACATCAAGCACTCCGTGTCGCTGACCGTGCTCGGGACTCACGACATGCTTGAGAACTTCGACTACACGGCACAGATCCGCCAGATCAAGGCTGCAACCTACGGCACTCGAATGCGCGAAGCCGACGATGTTTCAAGTCAGCTTGAAGTGAAGGTTCCCGGCGGAGGAACCTACGACATCCTCGACTATTCGCGCGAGCGGATCGCCCATGACGTTCTCGACCACTACACGTGGTGGCTCAACTCGAACGTCGCGGTAACAGAAGACACTGGCCGGGCGGATTAAAGCTGGTTTAAGCCGGGGCCACGGCTGTGCTTGAGGGCGCAGGCGCGGGCTTTCGGTCGGGCTGTGCTGGAGCGCGGCCCTTTAGCCAGGCGCTGCCTGTTAGGCAATAAAGGGGAGGCGGAAACGTGGTTTCCGCCTCCCCTTTATTGCCCTCAGAGAAGAGTTATTGCGGCACTCGGCGGGTCGATTAGGTGCGCAAGGCCTGTTCGTTGTATATACTCGCTGGTAATCTTATGATATTCGGCCTTTTCACTCCATTTTCACGTCAAGCGTTCAGGCCAGCGCTGGACAGCAATAAGGACGCCTTATGGGTTCACGGATGACTTCCTCTCTGCTTACGCGAATGACTGCCGTTTTCGCGGTGCTTGCTCTTCTCTGTGCAATAGCAGTGCTTGTGCCACAGCCAGCAGAGGCCGTGGGGGAAATGGGAAAGCCTGGAGAATCACAGGCAGTCGAAATCGGCCAAAGCAATATTCAATATGGCCTGAGGCTGGCAAAAGACGGCGGATCAGGCTGTCTGATCACCAAGTCCAATGGCTATGAGCCCGGTGACAACACCTCGAACGACGGCAATATCTGTGCCGGGGATATCGCCCACTACAGCATCGACCTGAACGTCAAAACAGCAGCTGATCCGATTACGTTCACGGTTACGCCAACGTGGCTCAGTGCCGAAGCTCGTGCGGCTGGTCTGCCCGAACCCACCGTGAAGCCGACTCTGAAGACTGGTTCAGCAAGCTATGCCGGCGTTTCGGCCACGGTTGATGCTCAGGGCGCCATAACTGTGAAGGCGGAACCGAATAAGAACGCGACTGTTTCGCTGGAACTCACAGCATCGACAATCCAGGCACTGGAACTCCGGGGCGGCGAAAACCCTGAGGGCACGTTCAATCTTGGGCTCAAAGCCGCTAAGGAAGACGGCTCTGCGCTGAAGACCGCGGTCGCAGACAAGAAGCTCAACGTGCTGGTCGAACCGCGCTTTGATCAGCTCATCGAAGATCCGCAGAGCGGGGTCACCACCACTGTGCGTGACGGCGTTGAATATATCGGCATCAGTGCTCGATCCGGATTGCCGGCTTATCCCGCCGACCAAAAGCACAGTCCTGCCCCCAGCGGTGCGACACCGAAAGGTCGGATTCTGCCGATCGATCCGGAAACCATCAGCCGCTACACCCTCGTGATGCCGGAAAATGCTCCCTTTAAGGGCGACGAGGTGCTGGTGTCCTATGACGGCAGCGATTGGAAGAAAGCCACGGTCGACGCGAATGGCAACCCGTACGTCGACGGCAAGTACGACAAGTCCAATCCGCCCTTCCGTTTTCTCATCCCAACCAAGGGCCTGCCCTCGGGCAAGACGGATTTCATCACCCGCATGGACATCGTGGATGAAAACGGCAAGCCTGCGCGGGTGAAAGACAGCCGCGGAGTGCCGTCGAACATTCCAACCGCGAAGGGTAATAGAGCACTTGGCGATAACACTGCCGACCCCGGCGGCTTGACCGAGTGCAGCGCATCCACCGCTGACGCCGGGCAGGGTCTGTTGGCGGGCAAATACGGCTTCCCGAACAACAACTGTGCCAAGCAGACGGTTGACCTGACCAAGTGGAAGTGCACGCACCCCGGGGGCTGTCCTTCAGCCAAGTACGACGTCGGAATCAACTGGGTGGAGACCGAAGAAAAGGGCAAGCAGGCTTTCAACTACAAGCAGGCTCTTACAAGCGCGAATGTCCGCATGGAAGTCACGCCCGTCGACGTTAAGGACAACCCGACCATCTGTTCAGTGTGGCAGCCCGGAGTTCAGCGCGTTGTCTCCACCGCGAACAACATCTACGTGCCCACGGTCCAGATTGGCAACCAGGGCAAGGTCAACATCCAGGACGTCTTCCCGGATGCCAAAGTGTACATCACCAAGGCTGATAAAACCAATAAGGGAACAGCTCCTGACTGTTCTGGCGACGCCGATTGGGAAGTCTTCTACGACGCCTCCGCCAAAGTGACGGGCAATAGCTTTGCCGACCCGGGAAGCATGAAGTCCAATGAAATCGCCGGAATCAAGATTGTCATTCCCGGCGAGAACGTCATTCAGAGACCGACGACTTTCCGCTACGTGGCTACAACGGGTGACCCGCGCGTGGTGAGCACACAGGACACCGTCAAGGCTAAGGAAGGCGACGCGGAGTACTACAAAACAACGAACTTCGCGCAGGTCTTTGAAGGCGATAAGAAGAAACGCGACTCGAAGGACGTAATCCTTGCCGAAAAGCCGTCGGCAGGAGTTCGCGACATCTGGGGCAGCGTTGGCGAAAAGCGTGTTGGCGGTATCGGCCAGCAGAAGCAGGAGCTCATCACGGCCGGTCAGGTTGTTGTCAACAACGGGACCAATATTGCAGTGAATTCGAGCACCGCCGATGGTAAGCCCACACGTGTTCACATGCGGATCTATCTGTCCAAGTGTGTCACCGCTGACGAAGAATCGCTGTCACGGGGAATGAAGTATCACAAGGGTCAGATCTCCAATGACCCGAAGGACTGTGCTCCCTCCACAGACAACTACATTGAACGAACGTGGGCGCTGTCAGACAAGAAAAACGAAACTGACGACCCGAACAACGACCCGTTCTTCCCCATCGGCTGGGCCGACAAGAATGCCGGAAAGTCCTCGGACTTCTTCCAGCCGTGGGACAACGGTCAGCCGAAGCCGACATTCACGGTCATGACTCCGGCGTGGGCAGGACCGGGCCAGCAGTTCGACATCGTGCACTCGTACCGCATAACGGGAACGCCAGAGCTGAAACTGGATGAAGCTGTCAAGGCGCTGAAGGAGAACGCATCCATCAAGACCGTCACTTCCTCCGCCAATGAGAACGCCTTTACACCGAGTGAAGATAAGGCGAAGGACTACACTCCGCTGGACTCGCGTGCAGCGCTGACGACTCTGACTGTCCCCAACGTTGTCGCTGTGGGCCTGCAGAAGTCTGCTGAGGACAAGCTCGTTGATCATGACGCTGCGTTTCAGCACTCGCTGAAGCTGACCAACCACACCGATGCACAGCTGGGAGCCACGCAGTTCATTGACGTGTTGCCGTTCAACGGCGACTGGCGGGGCACTGAGTTCAATGGTGAGTATTGGCTGAAAGACGTGCCGGAATATGTAGGCACAAGCGGCGTGGAAGGCCGTCAGATCTACTACACCTACGACGACCCGAAGACTGTGTCGGTGTGCCCGACCAACGCGAAGGGCAAGGGAGACCTCAACGCGTGTGAAAACGCGGCTAAGGCCACCAAGCGGGATATTGACAAGGCCCCGAGCAACACCAACTGGGAGCTGCTGACCAAGGAAGTCATCGAGGAACAGGCGAAGCCCGGGGCTAGGCACATTACAGCGCTGCGCTTTGACAGCCCCCTGGTGAAAGCGAACTCCAACGATGCCTACCAGCTGAACTTCCAGCCGCACGGAAACAAGCACGGCGACCTGTACGTCAACTCCACGGGTGTTGCCACCATGCACGCCACCTATGGAGACACTGCAGAGACAACGGGCGTTGGGGCACTGCCCGTGCCGCAGCCTGATCCCGTCAAGACCGAGGTCTACGCTGCGAAGGTCTCGGGTACCGTCTATCACGACAAGAACCGGGACGAGAAGCAGCAGGACGGCGAAAAGAACCTGTCTGGCTACACCGTGACCCTCTACGAAGTAGACGAAGACGGTGAGGTCAAGAAGGACGACAACGGTGAACCCGTTGTGGCGGGAACCACCAAGTCGGATAAGGACGGCAACTACACGTTCGAGTCCGTAAAGCGCGGCAACTACCGTGTGGTGGTCAGCCCGCTTGAGGAAACCGACATCAACACCGAAGCCGGTAAGGGTACTCCCGGTTCGTGGAACGGCAAGGTCATTACCGTGACTGAATCGAAGCCGGAGGAATACGACGCCAGCAAGCCGCAGGCGCACACCAAGTACGACTTCGGCGTGTTCAAACCTGCTCCGAAGATCACGCTGGAGAAGACCGTCAACGAAAAAGAGTCTGCCGAAGTCGCTGCTGATGGCAAGGCAAAGTTCGTTCTGGCCGGTGAGAACAGCGGCAATGTCGATCTTGAAGACGTGAAGCTGGCAGATGACTGGGTCGAGGATAAGGAACCCCTTGATCTGTCCTGCACCATCACGCCGAAGGCCGGAGGCGTGTACAGCGGCGATGCCACGGAAGACTTCAAGGAAGGCAAGGCCAAACTTGCGGTAGGCGATGCCTACAAGTGCACCGGCACCTACACCGTCACGCAGGATGACGTTGACGAGCAGGTCACGCTGCCGAATAACGCTGATGTGACCGGCAAGTACCCGTACAAGTCGGCCACCACCGGCGAGGACAAAGAACTGCCTGTCGAAGACAAGAGCAAAGCGACGGTCACGGTGCCGGAAGCTAAGCCGGCGCTTGATGTCACCAAGACCGTAGACGGTGAGAAGTCGGTCCAGAAGAAGGCCGGTGAAAAGGCAGAATGGTTCATTACCGGCAAGAACACCGGCAATGTCACGCTGCACAATGTGAAGCTGGCTGATGAATGGGCCGGTGGGGACATTGATCTCACCTGTAAGCAGGGTGAAGAGGAAATCGACGTGCTTGCTGGTGGAGTGACTCTGCCCGTCGGCGCTGAGTTCACGTGCACCGGTGAAAGTGAAATCACTCAGGATCAGGTCGATGCCGAAGACCCGCTGCCGAACAATGTCACGTTGACCGGCAACACGAAGAAGGACCCTGAAGCTGGCACGAAGGTCAGTGCGCAGGACACTGCGACTGTCACGGTTCCCAAATCCGAACCTTCGCTGTCACTGGAGAAGACTGTCACCAACTGGGCAAAGGGCGCAGAGCCACTGACCACAGGTGACAAGGTCGAGTACAGCTTCATTGTGTCGAACAACGGCAACGTCACCGTAAAGGATGTCAAGATCGACGATCCGAAGGTTGACGACATTGACTGTGGTGACGCCAGCACAACTCTTGCTCCGGGAGAGTCGATTGAGTGCACTGCTTCGCACGTTCTGACTGCTGCCGATGTTGACGGACAGACGGAGTACGTCAATAAGGCAACGGCAAACGGTGAAGACCCCAAGGGCAAGAAGGTCAAGTCCAATGAACCTTCTGCCAGTGTTGAGGTCGGCACTCCGAAGCTGGAGCTCGAAAAGAAGGTCAAGGACAAGAAGGACAGCTACCGTGCTGGTGACGCAGTGAAGTACACCTTCACTGTCACCAACAGCGGCAAGGTCACCGTAAATAACGTCGCGGTCAACGACTCGATGCTGGATGAGGCTGGCGTTGAAGTGACGTGCGAGGCTGCGACTCTGGCACCGGGTGAGGCAACCACGTGCGAATCCAATGAATACACAGTCACCGAGGCCGATGCCAAGGCTGAAGAGGTCGTCAACACGGCCGTTGCAGTCGGCACATCGCGCGGCGGTGGCGAGGATGACGGAACGCCAGTTCAGTCCAATGAATCGTCCGCTGTGATCACGATGGACAAATCACCCACACCGGAAGAAACGGGCACCGAAGAGCCGGGTGAGCCGGGTACCGATGAGCCGGGTGAGCCTGGTGATTCGGGACCGACTAAGCCTGGCGAACCGGATGAACCAGGTAAGCCCGGTGCTCCTGGACCGGCTAAGCCGGATCAGTCTGGTGGCGCTGATAAGCCAGGTTGGATGCCGCGGACGGGTGTTGAGGTGACGGCCGCCGTGCTTGCCGGACTGGCTCTGGTTGCTACAGGTGGGCTGGTGATCCTGGGCTCCCGCCGCAAGCGCCAGAACTGATCAGATGGCTGGCCTGATTACAGCGAAAGCCTGCTGATTCGGCAATAAACGGGGCGAACACTCAAGTGTTCGCCCCGTTTATTGCCACAAGAGCAGAGTTGGCTGTTTGCTTAGGCGGTTCGGCCCAGGCGCTGAGCTAGGCGGTGGAAGCCGGGGTCTGGGTCGCCGAAGCGGTGCAGAGTCATCGAGATGGCCTGTTCGTGCAGGTAGTAGCGGCCTTCGATTCGGCCCGAGGCGGTCACCGGCTCATCGAGCACGGCCACTTCCGGTCGGTCGACAATCGCTTCGAGAACTTCGGCTTCCGCCGCGCCAATGCTGCGCACGCGGGCTGCTCCGTTCACCAGAAGAGAACCATCAGCCAGGCGTTTGCCGAACTCGGACGCCGATTCCACAACAACGCTGCCGCCTGTGCCGACCGCACTTCCACCTGCGCCAGCAGCCGCAATGGCAGCAGCACGGACAGACCCTTCTGCGTCAGAGGCAACACTCCAGGTCAGGGGCGCACCCAGGCGTTCGGCGGCTTCGGCCACGCGCGTGATTTCAACAGGCTTTGCCTCCGCAGTCACGCGCACCGTAACAGCCGTCGGCAGGTAGCGGAAGATGTTCGCTTCCGAAGCAAAACCGTCCGAGTCGCGGGCAACGCCGAACTCACGGCGAATGGCTTCGTCATCAGAGCGGCCGGCCCGTTCCAGCCAATCGCGTTCATCACGCGTTGCCGCAGTGCCCGAAACTGAACCACCCGCATCACCCGCAGATGTCGAGGTCTTCGGTGCCTCCACCTCGTCAGCCTGAGAAGCAGAGACAAGCGCGTCCGCCCAGGTGCCCAGCATGTGGACGTAGTTGGGGCCGCCGGCTTTCGAGCCCAGCCCGACCGACGATTTCTTCCAGCCGCCGAAGCTCTGACGGCGCACGATCGCACCGGTGATTCCACGGTTGACGTACAGGTTGCCGGCTTGCACGCGGCGCAGCCACTCTTCGACTTCGCGCGGGTCGAGCGAGTGAATGCCCGCGGTCAGACCGTAGTCGACGGCGTTCTGCAGGCGGATTGCCTCGTCGAGGTTGCGCGCGTGCATGAGCCCGAGCACCGGCCCAAAGCATTCCGTCATGTGGAAGAACGACCCCGGCTGCACGCCGGTGCGGATGCCCGGACGCCACAGCGGGCCAGGCATGCCCGGTGTGCGCCGGTCAGAATCTGACGAGGTGCCGCCGGCTCCCACCTGGCTCTCACCGGGGGATACGTCTCCGGTTGGGATGCCGGGTGCCGCGGCGAGCAGTTTCGGTTTGATGAGCCATTCTTCGCCGACTTCCAAGCGAGTCAGCCCGCGCTGGAGCTTGTTGCTGGGGGCTCCCGTCAACGGTCCGACGGTGGAGGCCAGGTTGAGCGGAGAGTCCACGATGAGGGATTCCGTCGCGTCGACCAACTGGCGCAGGAAGCGCTGTGAATCGTACATCGAGCCCACCAGAATGCCCAGCGATGCGGCTGAGCACTTCTGGCCCGCGTGTCCGAATGCTGAGTTCACGAGGTCAGCCACGGCGAGGTCACGGTCGGCTGACGGGGTGATGATTATTGCGTTCTTGCCGCTGGTTTCGGCGTTGATGGCCAGCGAGGGGCGGAATGAGCGGAATAGCGCGGCTGTGTCAGAGGCTCCTGTAAGGATGACCCTGTCAACGTCCGGATGGCTGATCAGGGCCTTGCCGGTGTCGCTCTCGATCGGCGGCACCAGCTGCAGGACGTTGCGCGGGATGCCGGCTTGCCACAGCGTTTCGACGATCATCCGCGAACACGCGGGCGTCATGCCCGACGGTTTGTGGATGACCGCTGAACCTGCGGCCAGCGCTGCCACGGTTGATCCCGTCGGAATTGCTACGGGGAAGTTCCACGGAGGTGTAATGACAGTTACTTGATCAGGTGTGAACTGAACGCCGTCACGGGCTTCGATTTCTTCGATCTCAAGAGCCTGATCGGCGTAGTAGCGGATGAAGTCGATGGCTTCGGACAGTTCGGGGTCGGACTGGGCGAGTGTTTTGCCCGCTTCAGCCGCTGCGACTGCGAGGAATTCACCGCGTCGCTGCGCAAACAGCTCAGCTGCCCGCTGGAAGTAGGGCAGGCGGCCGCGCGAGCCGAGCTTCGCCCAGTCGGCAGCAGCCTGCTTGGCGGTCTGCACAGTTGCGTCGACGTCGAAGTCGTCTGCTGTTCGCGGACTGATGTCAATGCGTTCAGCTGCCGCAATCACCTGCCGCGACCATTCCTGGTTGGCCGTCAGAGCGGGGTCGGTGTTCGGTTCGTTTGCGAAGCCGCGCCCCGGGAGCGCTGTGGGTTCTTTCGGGTCCCGGTTTGCTGGGTCTGCCGCGGTGCTGGTGGCGGCGGTGGATTCGGCGGGAGCTTCGCCCGAGGCGCCCTCGGCTGCCGCGTCGATACCGTCTGCCGCGTTTCCCGCACCCTCACCGGTGCCCGCGCCCTCACCCGAGGTGCCGGGCTGGGAGGTGAGCGGCGCCTCGTGCAGTCGGTTCTGTGTGCGGTTGGGGCCGGGAGGTGTGTCGCCTTCGCGGGCAAGCACGGTTTCGAGGTCGCTCATTGAGGCCAGGAAGCGGCTGCGTTCGCGCTGGAAGATGGGTCCACCGTCGGTCAGGTCGAAAATGCCGGACATGAAGTTTTCGTTCGCGGCGTTTTCTTCCAGGCGGCGTACCAGGTAGGAGATTGCGACGTCGAACTGTTCGGGCGCGACGGCCGGGACGTACAGAAGGATGTCGCCGACGTCGGCTGCGACCTGCTCGGACTGTTCTTCGGCCATGCCGTGCAGCATTTCGAATTCGACGCGGTCTTCAACACCTCGCCGCTTGGATAGGTGATGGGCAAATGCGATGTCGAACAGGTTGTGTCCGGCAGCGCCCAATCGGAGGCCCTTCATGTTCTCCGGGGTCAGCAGCCAGTGGAGGACCCGCTTGTAGTTGGCGTCAGTGGCCTGCTTGGAGGGGTTGACGGTCAGGGGCCATTCGGCGGTTTCGGTGTGCACGCGTTCCATGGACAGGTTCGCACCCTTGACCAGCCGAACCTTGATGCCAGCGCCGCCGTCGGCTACGCGCTGTGCGCCGAATTCGGCGATCCGCTGGGTGGCTTCGAGTGCGTCCGGCAGGTAGGCCTGCAGGACGATGCCGGCTTCCAGCTGTTTGAATGCGGGTTCGCTCAGCAAGCGTTCGAAGACGTCAATTGTCAGGTGGAGGTCCTGGTATTCCTCCATGTCGAGGTTGATGAACTTCGGGCCGCGGCCAGCGGCTTCGAGTTCGACGGCGTCTTCGTAGAGCGGGCGCAGGCGGTTCACCACGTAGTCGACGGTGCCCGGGTAGTCCCACATGCTGATCTGCGAGGCGACAGAGGACACCTTGATCGACACGTAGTCGACATCGTCCCTGGCCAGAAGCCTGCGAGTGTCCTGCAGGTGACGGTCGGCCTCCTGTTCGCCGAGCACTGCTTCGCCCAGCAGGTTGATGTTGAGGCGGTGCCCGGCTTCGTGCATGGCCTTGACTGCCTTGCCGAAAGGTTCGGGGCGGGCGTCGATCACCATGTGCCCGACCATCTGCCGCAGGCGAGCCTTGGCGATGGGAATGACCACGTGCGGCAGCTTCTCAGCCATGGCCGCACCGGCTTTGATCTGCATGCGCTCGGCCAAAGGCAGGGACTTCGGGGTGAGCTGGGCGATCTCGGTCAGTGCTTTTGCGGCGGCCCGGGGGTCTTCCGTGCGGATCACTCGGTCCACGAAGCCCTGCGTGAACGGCAGTCCGTTCGGGTCTTTCAGCAGTGCCGCCAGCAGGCGGGCCCCCTTGTCTGCCTGGCGGGTGGCCTTGTTGGCTGCTCCGTTTGCTTGGGGGTTCGCGCTGGATTCTGCTGAGCCGCTGGGGCGGGCTTTCGCGATTGCCCCGGACCCCGAGGTGGAGCTCGCCTCATCCTTTTCTCTCGCCCTGCGCAGCCACGTGCGGACGGTGTTGATGGCGTCGGTGCTGACTGCGGACAGTTCGGCGTCGGTGACGAAATCTGCTGGTTGTGTCTGCGACATGATCACTCCTCTTCACTGAGCTGCTTAAGCCGCCAGAAAGGCTGTGCTTTCCGGTGATGGCGCATGCCACGGTGCATGGGCCGTTTGTCGACATTCTGCTGTTGAGCTGCTGGCAACAGTGAGCGGGTGAAAGTAGTCTGAGTCAAAAGTCAGCTGTGCCCGGGTGAGGGGAGCCCTACGAAACCGGGGCGCGGGAAGGTGAGCGGCGCCTCGGTGGGTGAGGGCTGCGCACAAGCGGCCGTGTGCGAAGGAGGCCCAGTGTCAGGTGCGAAGCGCGGGCGGGCGGCCAGCTGGGCGCGAATGGGTCGACCCGAAAAGCAGTCGCGGGCCAACCGGGCTGTTGCGCGGGCGTTGGCGCTGGCCGGGCGCGATGTTGTCGGGCAGGCATACGGTACTCGCGGATTGGCCGAAGAGCTGGGCCTTTCGCAAACTCTCGTTTCGCGCGCTTGCCGATGGTTGGAAGGTGTGGCTGACACTGCGCCGCGCGCCGACCGGTTGCCAGCCTGGGTGCTCATCGACGAAATCCGAGTGGAAGACAGCCGTCTGACTCTCATCTTCAGAGCGGGGGAGAGCGTTGCCTCTGATGCTCCCGAGGCGAGCCTGGGTGTCGAGGTGGGAGTTCCCAAGGCGACACCGGGTGCCAAGGCTTTGACCTCCTCCGGTGACGAAGTTTCTGTTTACGAACCCAACTCATGCCCTCAGTGGGGTTCTACGAACAAGCGTCGCCGAGGCTGGGCGTTTTTGGGTGCTTTGCGGCAGTGGGCGGATCGGGATGCGTTCAGCATTGAGATCGTCGTGCCGGATGGCTCGGCCCACATGCGCGACTTCCATGACTTCGACGCTTTCGCCGGAGCGGTTGCTGCCCTGCTCACCCGCGTAAGCGGCGGGGCGCGGCCTGCAGGCTCACCCGACAGTGAAGGCGTCCCCGCTGTGGACGGCGTCCCTTTCGATGTTCTGGAGTTCTTGGCCGATGCGGTCGCCGCGGACGTCAACACGTTCTTCTGGCGGAGGCCCGTTGAGGCGCTCCAAATTCCATCTACTTTTGACTCACTTTCTGCTGCTGCTGGCTCTCTTGATGCAGCAAACACGGCGGACAGCTCAAGCAATTCAGCTTCGGCGGCCAGTGCAGGCAACTCTGGCAATCAACACCAGGACAG
Source organism: Brevibacterium sp. Marseille-P9724 (assembly GCF_902500275.1). Lineage (NCBI taxonomy): Bacteria > Bacillati > Actinomycetota > Actinomycetes > Micrococcales > Brevibacteriaceae > Brevibacterium > Brevibacterium sp. Marseille-P9724. The sequence continues at coordinate 235,744 of NZ_LR722992.1, forward strand.
CCAAAACCAAGACAACAACCAGTCCGATACCCGAAGCCCCTTCCTGCATCCGTGGCGCGAAGTCGGTGACAGTGTGTGGCGGCGGACCTTGGTGGCAGAGCTCGAAGCCGACATCCGCGAGCGCGATCTGCATGCGGGTGATCAGGTGTCGGTGAGGCATTTGGCCCTGCGGATGGGCGTTGCTCAGAAGGAGATCGTGCGCGGATTGGGCGAACTGCAGATGAACGGCGTGCTTGAGCGTGCGGGCAATGTGTTCCGCTTGCCGGTCGTGTCCGGTGAGAGTGTGCTTGACCTTTACGCCGCGCGGTATGCGGTGGGTGTCGTGGTGTTGCGGGGCGCCTCAGCAGGTAGAGCCTCCCGCCAATCCACGGCCGGACGCACGCCCGCCGGAGCTTCCGGCACCCACAAACCCACAGCCGGCCACCCGAGCCCCAGCCAGCGAACCGTGAGCCAGTCGAGCGTGAGGGGGGCGGTATCTCGTGCGGAGCAGGCCAGGGGGTCCCTGCATATTGCGGATAGGGCGCTGTCGCGGCTCGAGGAGGATGATTCCTTGGGCCCGCGGTCGGTGGATCGGCTGGATTTGCAGTTTCAGCAAGGGCTTGCGGAGGCTTCAGGCTTGGAGCACACGGCAGATGTTTTTGATTCGCTGGGGCAGAGGCTGCGGTTGCTCATTGCGATTTTGCGTGTGGATTATGAGCCGGCTGCGGCGAAGATCCGTTCGGACAACGCTGCGATTCTTGCGGCGGTGCGCAAGGGCCGAGCCGACCAGGCGATCGCGGTGTGGCGAAGCAAGATCGAAAACGCGGTGCGGCACATGTCGTCCGTCGCCGGTCTGCGCCGCTTCGATGTTGCCGCGTGGCAGAGCCTGGTTGAGTAGAGCGTGGCGAGGCCTGACAGCGGTGCCGGTCAGGTGGGCCAACCATCCAAGTGAACTCTGCAGTCTAGGTGGAAAACGGAGGCAAAATCGCACTTTTCGCCTCCGTCTTCCACCTAATTAGCAGAACTGCCGAGTAGGCAAAGGCCCCCGAGGCGCCGGGCCAGCTGGCCAGCCGACCCTCACCTCCCGCCGTCACCTCGCTAAGGCTTGGGTTCAGCATCCGCTGACCAGGCGCAAGACGGGAGGGCCAGCCAAAAGGGACCCCGTTATTGGTTGAAAGTTAAAATAGGCAATGTGACAATCGGTACATGACCGATCGCGAAAAGCTGCACCCAGAACACTCGAAGCCGGGCGTTTACGTGTCCAAGGACAAGGCGTTTGAGCGAGACATGCGCTACATAGACGACCGCATTGTGGCTGACCCGGTAGGCACGCCGAAAAAGCATGACGACCAGATTCTGTGGTCTGTCGAGGCTGGGCGGTATCGCCTGGCGGCAGCGAAGGCGTGTCCGTGGGCGAATCGCACGCTGATTGTGCGCAGGCTGCTGGGTTTGGAAGACGCGATTACGCTGGCGTTGGCTGGACCGACGCACGATGAGCGTTCCTGGACTTTCGATCTGGACGAGGGTGGCGTCGACCCGGTGCTCGGCATCGAGCGGCTGCAGCAGGCCTACTTTGCGCGCTTCCCCGACTATCCGCGGGGGATTACTGTTCCGGCAATTGTCGAGGTGGAAAGCGGCCAGGTGGTCACGAACGACTTCAATCAGATCACCTTGGATTTCTCGACGGAATGGACCGCGTTCCACCGGGAAGGCGCGCCGGATCTGTACCCTGAAGCGCTGCAGGGCGAGATGGACCAGCTGATGCACTGGGTGTTCACCGAGGTCAACAACGGTGTGTACCGCTGTGGTTTCGCGGGATCGCAGGAGGCTTATGACGAGGCCTTCGAGCGTCTGTTCACAGCTTTGGACCGGCTTGAGGGGCGCCTGGCAGGTCAGCGTTTCCTGATGGGTGACTCGATTACCGAGGCGGATGTTCGTCTGTTTACGACGCTCGCGCGGTTTAACGTTGTGTATTACTCGCACTTCAAGTGCAATCGTCAGCAGCTGCGCGACTTTCCGGCGCTGTGGGCGTATGCCCGTGACTTGTATCAGATGCCCGGTTTTGGTGACACGATTGACTTCCAGCAGATCAAGGATCACTACTACATCGTGCAGAAGTCGGTAAACCCGACCGGCATTGTGCCGTTGGGTCCGGACACTTCGATGTGGATGGAACCGCACGGGCGTGAGGCACTGTCGGACCGCCCTTGGGGCGACGGCATAGCGCCGCAGCCGGTGGGGTGATCGCAGCCGGTGGGGTGATTTTCAGTTCCGAACTCACCATTCCGTCGAGGCCCTACCTAACACCCGAGGCGGGGGTCAGCTTCCGTAGAGCCGACCCCCGCCTCGTGGGTTCTCAAACCGTATTCGTGTCAGTCGAGTGCGCGACGTCGGCTGACGTCGACGTCCTCGAGGGCCTGTTCGACTTCCGCCTCTAGGCGAGGCGGAACATCGACCGGGCTCCCTGCACTCGCCTCCGTGCCAGGAACCCCAGCTGCGCCGGCAGCTCCGTCTGCGCTTACACGGTCGCCGTCGGCGTCGACGACAACGTGCTGCAGGCTGCCGTCGGACTGCTCCTCGGCGATGACCTTTTCGTATTCCTCAGCGATTTCGGAGTCGTCGTAGAGATGCTTCTTCGGGTTCAGTACTGTGGCGCTGACCAGTGCGAGCACCGCAATTGCCATCACATACCAGGCGGCCGAAGACGTGATTCCGGTCTGCGCAATGAGGAAGGTGGCCACAAAGGGGGCTCCGCCTCCGAATACGGCAGCCGGGATGTTGTAGCCCAGCGACATGCCCGAAGCGCGGATCTTTGCCGGGAACAGCTCGGTCATGATGACGGCGCTGGCGCCCATGAAGACTGCTACGGACGCCCCCAGCAGGATGTGCACGCCAATGGCACCCCAGGCGTTGAGCGTCGGGACGATTGCGTAGGCGGGCCAGGCGATCAGGACGTATGTGCCTGCTCCGACCAGCAGCACGGTCTTGCGGCCCACGCGGTCGGACAAGATGGCGGCCGCGATGATGACGCCGATAGATACGAGTCCGGTCACGATGTTCGAAACCAGGGCGATTTCCTGACCGTGGCCGTTGACCACGCCGATGTAGGTCGGCATGTAGGTGAAAACCGAGTAGTAGGCGGTTGCGTGCATGGCGCCGATGCCGAAGATGATGAGCATGTTCTGCCACATCTTGAGCGACTCCGTCAGGGGTGACTTTGTCTTCTGCTCGGTGGCTTCCATCATCTGGAACTCGGGGGACTCGTCGATCTTCTGCCGGATGTACCAGCCGATCAGGCCCAGGGGCAGCGCGAGGATGAACGGAATGCGCCAACCCCAGTCGGCCATGCCCGCCGTGCCCATCACGAGCGTCAAACCGGTGACGGTCAGGGTTCCCAGAAGAACACCGGCAGTCGTTGAGACCACGATCCACACAACACCCAAGCCTCGGCGGCCGCGCGGGGAGTATTCAGCCATGAATGTTGAACCTGAGCCGTACTCACCTCCGGCTGATAGGCCCTGCAGAAAGCGCAGCGCTACGAGCGCAATCGGTGCGAGGATCCCGATGGTCTCGTAGGTGGGCAGAATGCCGATCCCGAATGACGCCAGTGCGATACCGGACAGCGCCATGATCAGGACGGGTTTGCGGCCGATCCTGTCTGCCAGCGGGCCCAGGATGATCGAACCGATCGGCCGGGCGAGGAACGCGAGGCCGAACACGGCGAACGACGACAGCAGCTGCACTGACGGTTCGGCTTCGGGAAAGAAGTGCTGGCCGATGTACACGGCGAGAACTCCGTAGACGGTGAAGTCGTAGAACTCGATGGTGTTTCCGACCGACGCGCCGAGGATGGCCCGGCGCTGGTCTCGGGTGAAGCGGTCTTTGCCGTCGGCGCGCGGCGGACGTGGACTGTTGCGGGTTGGAGTAGACATGGAAGTCCCTTGGATAGTGCGGAAAGAGCGAGATCGCCTCGGCTCCGTTGTCGAGGTGCCTAGTTGGTTCCGTATATCTCTTCTGTTGTCAGGCTTGCTGAAGTGTGTGTCAGCTTCAGTCTGTTCTAAGTGGTTGGCGCCGTGACGCGGTGGTGTTCGCGCATGGCTGCGATGTTTTCGCTTAGCCGCCGAAGGGCTGAACAGCGCTGTTCAGTTAACGGCGACTAAGCGAAAACACTAAACGTTCAGAGGGGTGAAAGGGAATACCCAGTCCAGTATTTGGACAGGGTCGGAGGTGGGGCTCGCCTCAGCTGCGTGGCCGAGTGAACTCTGCTGTCTAGGTGGAAAACGGAGGGAAAAATCGCGATTTCGCCTCCGTTTTCCACCTAATCTGCAGAACTGGTGAGTAGGGAAAGGCTCACGAGGCGCCGCCGGGGCGGCTGGCCAAACTCGCCTTAGGGTCGAACTCACCACCAGCCGGCCCGGGTGACGTTGGAGACTCGCCGAAGTGCCAACGCCACCCTCCCCGGTGCCGAACTCACCGGTTCACAGTCCGCGGCCGATGAGTTCCTTCATGATTTCGTTTGTGCCGCCGTAGATCTTCTGCACTCGGGACGATGCGTAGGCCCGGGCGATGGGGTATTCGTTCATGAAGCCGTATCCGCCGAAGACCTGCAGCACTTTGTCGACGATGGTGTTCTGCATGTCGGTGGCCCAGTACTTGGCCGCGGAGGCCTTTTCGGTGGAGAGCTCACCGGCAGTGTGTTCGGCAATGGCGTGGTCAACAAACGTCCGAACAGCCAGCGCTTCAGTGGAGGCTTCGGCCAGCACGAACTTCGTGTTCTGGAATTTCACGATCGGCATACCGAAAGCCTCGCGGTCCTTCGCATACGCAATGCCCGCGCGTACTGCGGCTTCGGCAACTCCGGCACCGCCGACGGCAATCGCCAGGCGTTCCTGCGGCAGCTGGTTCATCAGCTGGTAGAAGCCCTTGCCTTCGCCGGCTTCGCCCCCAAGAACGTTGCCAACGGGCACTCGCATGTCGGTGAAGAAGAGTTCGCGCGTGTCCTGTCCGCGCATGCCCATTTTGTCGAGCACACGGCCGCGTTCAAATCCAGGCGCCCACGTGCCGGATTCCCCAACAACGTCTTCGCCGCCAACTTCAGCGACGATGAGCGAGATTCCCTTGGCACCGGGTTCATCCGAGGTGCGGGCCACAATGATCACCAGGTCGCAGTGGGTGCCGTTGGTGATGAACGTCTTTGAGCCGTTGATGACCCATTCGTCACCGTCGCGGACTGCTTTTGTGCGCACGGCCTGGAGGTCGGATCCGGTGCCGGGTTCGGTCATGGCGATTGCGGCAACGTACTCGCCGGTGGCCAGTTTCGGCAGCCAGGCCTTTTTCTGCTCTTCGGTGCCGTATTCGAGGATGTAGTGCGCGCAGATGGACGAGTGCACGGAGTAGCCCCACGCGTCATCAAAGGCGAGCCCCTGTTCGTGCAGGACCACCGCCTCGTGCCGGAAGTCGCCGCCACCGCCGCCGTATTCTTCGGGCACGGAGATGCACAGCAGCCCCGCCTGTCCGGCTTTGCGCCACACGTCGCGGTCAACGCGGTGCTGCTGCGCAAACCGCTCTTGGTGGGGCGTGATTTCGTTGGCGATGAATTCGTGGGTCAGCTTCCGCAGTTCGCTGATGTCTTCGTCTTCCCAGGTTCCGCGGTAGTTATCCAGGATCATGGTGTCTCCTTTGTGTGGGGTTCGGTTGTATCGCTTGTGTAGGTGACGCGGACGGCGAGGTCCGTGGTGCTGCGCGGCGGCAGTCCTTCTGAGTCTTCGAGGCCGTCCCAAATATGGTCGAGCATAGGCACCAGGAAGAGTCTGCCCAGGTAGCGCACCAGGAGTTCGGCTACTTGGACTGCTTCGGGCCCAGTCGAGGTGGAAAATCCTGCACTGCGGGCACCCCGCACTACGTCGCGGGTCAGCTCTGTTATTCGGTGGGACAGGCCCGAGGCGCCCTCGGCATCCGCTCCCGGGGCCAGCAGGACACGACGGGTGTAGTCGACGATCTCGGGATTGGCCTCCAGCAGACGACCGACGTTGGCATCGCGGATCCGGCGCAGTTCCTCGGCGGTGCAGATGTCGGGTGGGAGGTCGTCGAGGGCTTCCCTCAGGCGGGCCAGGATGTCGTCCTCGATTGCCCGGATGAGCCCGGCTTTGCTGCCGAAATGGTGGACGACGGAGCCGTGGGCAATGGGGGTGGCTTCGGCTATTTGGCGCAGCGACACCGCGTGGTGGCCGTGGGCTGCGAACAGTTTGAGTGCGGTAGTGCGGATGCGCGCTTTGGAGGACATATCGCCGTGTGTCAGGTCAGCCACGTGTGCGTCCTCTCTTGTGTGGGGCTGTGGTTGGAGTTCACTTTCAGGCTCTTCTCCAAATGGATAATAACCAATACACTTGGAGAACAACAGGGGTTCTGCGGTAGAGCCCCCGTAGGTCAGGCTGACCATCCCAAAGACGCGAAAGGATCACCCATGGCCCACTTGTCCCACATTCTTGAACGCACAGCACAGCGCAGGCCCGAAGCCACAGCGCTCATCAGCGACGAACTCACCCTGTCCTATCCGCAGCTGAACGTGGCGGCCAATCAGTTCGCCCGGGTGCTGGCGGATCACGGAGTGGGCAAGGGCGACCGGGTGGTGCTCAACAGCATCAACAGTCCGTACTTCGTGGTTGCTGCCTATGCGGTGTTCAAGCTCGGGGCCGTGCTGTCGCCGGCAAACCCGCAGTCCACGGGCCCGGAACTGGCCTACTTCCTGCGTGATTCCGGCGCGAAGGCCTTTGTTGCCCACCCGGCGCTCGCCAAGCCGTCAGCGGATGCCTTCGAGCACCTGGGCGAGGGAGAGGAAACCACCGAAGCCCCTATCGCCCTGAGCCTCGGCCCGGTTGACCCCTCGACCCCGGGTGCCGACCGGTTCACAGACGCGCTCGCCCTCAGTGACCAAGCCGACGACACCAACCTGGGCACAGCGGTAGAGGAGGGCGATAATGCGCTGATTCTCTACACCTCGGGAACTACGGGCAATCCCAAGGGAGCGGTCCTGGATCATCACGCGGCCATTTGGGCCGGTATGTCCTTGGGGCTGAGCACGGGTCTGCATGAGGGTGAGCGGGTGTTGATGATTGCGCCGATGTACCACTCGGCGCCGTTGACGAATGTTCTGTTCCCCACGATTCTGGCCGCCGGTGCGGTGGTCATTCGCCCGATGTTCGATCCGCAGGATGCGCTTAATGCAATTGAGAAGCACAAGTGCACGTTCACGTTTGCGGTGCCGACCATGTTGGCGCTCATGCTGCGGGTGCCGGGTCTTGAGAGCATTGATGTTTCGTCGATGCAGCGGATCTTCTATGGGGCGGCTCCCATGCCGGGTTCGCTGGTCACCAGGGTTATTGAGGCGTTCCCGAATGCTCGGCTGACTCAGGGTACGGGCCTGACTGAGGGTGGTCCCGGTGGTGCGGTGCTTACGCACGAGGAGATTCTGGAGCGCCCGTGGGCTTCTGGCCGTGGGGCGAACCCGAATGGTGTGTACCGGATTGTCGACCCTGAGGGCAATGATGTTGACGAAGGTGAGGTCGGCGAAATGATCCTGCAGTCCGAATCGATGATGAAGGGCTACTGGAACAAGCCGGAAGAGACCGCGAAGACCATCCGGGATGGCTGGCTGCACACTGGTGACCTGGCAAAACGTGAATCTGACGGGTTCATGACGCTGGTTGACAGGATGAAGGACATGATCATCTCCGGTGGGAAGAACATCTATTCCGCCGAGGTGGAGAATGCTGTCTCTGGTCACCCCGGTGTTCTGGACGTGGCTGTTGTGGGTGATCTTCACGAGGTGTACGGGGAGACGGTTGTTGCGGTGATCGTGCCGGCTGATCCGGAAAACCCGCCCACGCTGGAGTCGATTCGCGAACACGCAGCGCAGACGCTCTCGAAGTTCAAACTGCCCAGGAAGGTGCTGTACAGGGACATTCCGCGCAACCCGTCGGGCAAGATCCTCAAGCACCGCCTGCGCGATGCTGTGAGGAGCGAAACCGCGGGGGAGTGAGTTTGTGGTGTGAGCCCTGAGCTGTAAGCCCCGGCGGGTGCCTGGTTGCGGGTGCCTGCCGGGGCCCCGCTGGTGGTCTGGATAACGTTGGCAAGCCCGCGCATGATGTTCTGGTAGGCCATGGACTGTGAGAGGGTGTGATCGAACTCGTTGGGCACGAGGTAGCCGCCTTCGGAATCGACCCCCTTTGACAGGGCGTTGCGCACCTTCTGGGAGAGGCGTTCAGTCGCATCGCGTCCAAGAAGGTGCGCTTGTAGGATGCGGTGGCGCGGCCGGTCTTGGGTTCGGCCTCCCCGCCGGTCTGGCCGGGCAACCAGCTCGGCGGTGCATTCGTGGCTCGGGCCAGATCAGCGTCCAGGCGCTGGGCACGTTCGGCGCGGGCGATCTCGTTGGTGAGCTTGTCGATATCGGCTTCCATGCGGGCGTAGGTCTTGGTCGTCCTCGGCGGAAAATCAGCCAGTGGTGGTCTCGCGGCGCTCGTCGAGGAAGGCTTTGGCCTTCTCCCAGGTGTCGGCGCGGCGGGTACGCAGGTCAGAAATCGTCATCGTGGACATGGATAAGGTCTCCTTGCTTATTAGTGGGTGTGGCCCAACAGGGCGGCGTACAGGTCCACCACTCGACGGCCCGCAGACTGCGTGGTCTCGGTGTCCGGCGGCGGGGTGGCCGGTGGCGTGTCGGTCAGGTGTGCGACAAGGCGCTGCTCGGCGGGCTTGCGGGCAAAACACGCCCCGCTGGCGGTATCGCTTAGCGGGCGGGTTTTCTTGTCTTCGGCGGCAATGGTGGCTTCGTGTCCGGGTTTTCATCGTCGTCCTTGTCCTCATCGGGGTCGGTGGCCTTCGGGGCGTTGCCGGTGAGATTGTCGTCGACAAAGCCCATGCTGATGGCGGCACGCGCGTCCATCCAGGTCTCTTGATCCATCAGCCGTGCGAGCTTGGCCCGGCTCATCCCGGTTTTCAGCCCGTAGGCGTTGATTGTGAGCTCTTTGACCGCTGCGAGCATGTCGATGGCACGGCCGAGCTCGTCGGCGTCACCGACGGCGAGGGTGGCCGGGTTGTGATCATGAGCATCGACACCGGGCTCATCGCCACGACCTCACCCGCCATGGCGATCACGCTGGCGGCACTGGCCGCGATCCCGTCGATGCACACTTTCACGTGTCCGGGACAGTTGAGGAGCATGTTGTAAATCTGTGCTGCCGCGACGACGTCGCCGCCGGGGCTGTTGATCCACACCGTCACATCACCGGAACCTGCCGCCAGCTCGGAGGCAAACAGGGCCGGGTGATGTCGTCGTCAAACCATGACTCCTCAGCGATAATCCCGTTGATACGCAAAACCTGACTGGTATCGCTACCTGCCGGGCCATCAATGTCGGGAGCGGGTGGCTCCCAGTTCCAGAACCGTCTCACCGGCTCCACCTTTCAACTCGTTGTTCCACCGGCGGCTGGCCCTCCGCAGGCGCTGCGTCCTGCTGCGCTTGCTGGGCGGTGGTGAAGGCCCCGGCCATGGAGAGCAGCAGCATGTTGCCGTTGACCAGGTAAAAGTCGCCACCATCAGCGGCAGCGATGCGGTCGAGGTTCTCGAGTGCGCGGATGCCGTTGGCGCTAATCCACCCGTTCTGGCGTGCTACCGCGTAGCCGTTCACGCGCGAGACGTAGCCGCCGCGCAGCAGACCCTCAAGGTTGAACTTCACGAACACGCTCGGTTTCTCACGCTCGGCGAGCAGTGTTTTGGTTAGGGCTTGTTCCCAGCGGATGACCCACGGGTCGAGGGTGTATTTCACGAACTCCAACGACTGCTGCTCGATGTTGGAAAAGCTCGATCTTTCCAGATCGCCCACCACGTGCGGTGGGATGCGGAAGATCCGGGCGATTACGTTGATCTGGAACTCCCTGGTCTCCAGAAACTGGGCCTGCTCCGGGGAGACGGAGATGGGCGTGTACTTCATGCCCTCTTCTAACACCGCGACCTTATTGGCGTTTCTCGCCCCGCCAAGGGTTTGCTGCCAGCACTCACGAACCCGCGAGGGGTCTTTGATCGTGCCCGGATGCTCCAGCACCCCGCCAGGGGCAGCCCCGTTGGCGAAGAAACTCGCGCCGTAGTCCTCAGTGGCCATGGCCATGCCGATCGCGTTTTTCGCCATCATAATCGGCGAGTAGCGCACCAGCCCGTCAAACCCGAGCCCTGGGATGTGCAGCACGTCAGCAGGCGAAAGCCGGATGCGAGACTACTCGCAGGCTGATCCATCGCTGGTGGTCTGGTACTCGTAGTAGAGCCTGCCCGTATCGTCGCGCCCCACACTCATGCGATTGGGCGTGAGTGGATACAGGCCGATGATCTCATCGCGGCCGTTGCGGATGGCCTGCGCGCAGGCGTTGCCCCACAACAGAAGATGCGTCATCAGGGTCTCGCGGAAGACGAAGCTGGTCATCTCCGGGTTGGGCTCATCGTGCAGCAGCCGGTAGAGCGTGCGGTCGGTGGCTTTGACCTTCGACCCGTCTTTCTCGGTGCGGTAGACATGCAGCGGCAGACCAGCGATAGGCTCGGGGGTACACGCACGCATGAGCACACGGCGGTCAGTTGCATCGCAGAGCGCTCAGTCACAGCCCGCCCAGAGCTTGTGCCACCAAACAGATAGGAGAACCCGCTACCTGTGAGGGCACGGTCTTCAACCGGTCTGCAGCGGAACCAATCACGAAACCCCATTTGCTTCTCCCTAATTAGCGGCTGGTCGCTTGTACAATCGATGTGTGCCGAATACCGACGATGTGTGCCGAATACCGAGAATGCAGTCCGAGAAGATCGATGGATTTGAACTGCTGGAAACTGGCACAGTTGCGATTTATCGATCGATCTACGACCGAATTTTCTGGGATCTCGACCATGCTGCGGCTGAACTCGGAGGGCCTCAAATTGACTTCGCCAACCTGATTCACGCCGCAGCCCATCTGCGTTTAGTTCTCGAACGCGTAACAACAGCCTCGTTCGTTGCTAGCTATGGGTTGTTCAAGAAGGCACAGCAGAACATTGAGACTGCAAAAGACTTCGGTGAAATGCGTAAACGAGTACGTTCACTGAATCCGCATTACTGGCCATCGGCATTTGGCCCTGTTGAGCACAACGGTAAGAACGGGTTGGGTGTGCTCAAAAATATCGGTCTCGATGAAAGCGAGGTTGGCCGCAACTTTGGAACAGTCAGTAGATTGCTTCACGCCCCAAATCCGTTTAGACAAAAGGGAAGTTCGCCTGACGACGACCTCATGAAGCTTCAAGAACTGGTGGAAGGGCTCCAGAAGCTGCTCCCTTTTCACATTGTGCAGATGGCCGATTCTTCTGAGTTTCTCTACCTACGCAGGTTCCCCAACGGTGAGATTCAGGTAGAAGCCATAAAGACAACAGCTCCGCTCCTCTGACCCCCTTATAGCACCAGTAAACCTCTGGTGTCGTAGACCGAGCCGGTCGGCTTGCTGCCGCGCCGGAGAGGCACGGTCGAGCGCCATGATTGTGGCGACGACGCCGTCGATCTTCTCGGTGGATTTTTGTTTGTTGGGTTTTATGTTCCCGGCAGGGTCGGTTCGTACATGAATGTTGTCGACCATCCACGCCAGTACGGGGTGCCCACCATGCGGATGCGCCCTTCCATGACGAGCTTCATCAGCTTCTTGGATGGTGGGCTCATATCTTTGAAGCCCTGCCCGAACGGGACGACGGTCAAGCCCATATCTTGAAGGTTCTGGCTCATTTGGACTGCGTCCCACCGGTCGAAGGCGATCTCGCGGATATCGATGCGTGTGCCGAGTTGCTCGATGTGGGCTTAGTGGACAACGTTTCCCTCCGTGGTCTCCAAGAAGCCTTGGCTGTGCCACAGGTCGTAGGGCACGTGATCACGCGCCCCCGTTACCTTTTAGGTGTCACTGTTTTCCGTCAGGATAGGCAGTGCAGGGAACCGGCTGGTCCCGGCATGATGTCTGCCCCCAGTTGTTCATGATCCGGGGGGTGTTGTCACTGGGATCAGTCTGGTTCGTTTGGATCGCTGATAGAAGCACGCTCTGAATACTGTGGGGCTGCGTAACGTGGATGTGAGCAGGACTGGCAGCCGATTGCGTACCCCGGTCAGCTGGGCAGCCAGGTCGTCATCGAAGCCACACAGCATTGACAATTCGGCGATGTGTTCGTCCGCGACAGTGATCCCACGCAGCGTATGGGGCATGGTGCGGGCTGTATCAGCGATGATGTAAGCATCCCTGGCATCGGTCTTCACCTGGCCTGGATGAAGATCAGCGACACGGCGCATGGTCAGCCCCGCCAGGTAGGCAACGGCAATCCCCATTTGTTGGGCTACCGCGAAAACTCACGCGCCTATGGTTTTAGGCTGGTCCACCACGACCAGCAGCTGTTCATGCTTGGCCGCAAGGGCTGTTAACAGTTCCTGGATCTTCGGTTCGGACTGCGGCAATGGCTTGTCATGCACTACCTGGCCATCATGGTCAACAGCGGTGGCATGATGTTCTGTCTTGCCGACATCGATGCCAAGAAATACTTGTGGCTGCATCGGTTACCTTCTTCGGTCTCTTAAGCACAAACCAGGTCACCGATGGTTCGTTCGCTCACATCCACGTTACGCAGCCCCACAGTATTCAGAGCGTGCTTCTATCAGCGATCCAAACGAACCAGACTGATCCCAGTGACAACACCCCCCGGATCATGAACAACTGGGGGCAGACATCATGCCGGGACCAGCCGGTTCCCTGCACTGCCTATCCTGACGGAAAACAGTGACACCTAAAAGGTAACGGGGCTTTGTGGGGTCCGCGGGGTATGCAAGCCGACAATGCGCGGGGGAAGAATCTATGAGCCACGGGCCCTGTGCGGCAGGGACTGAAAATGGGCCCACAAGACATTGACGTGATTAGTGTCACTTGCCATGCTTTCCAATCAAAACGTTTTGACATCGGGTCACCACCTACACCGCCAGTCGATGTCAACCGCGGCCTGGTTCCGGCTAGACCGCCCGGATCTCAACGAGGAGACACCCGTACTATGAAGAAAACACAGAATGCTCTGCTGGCCGGGGACGAGGCGATCACCCCGGTCCCCGCAGACCAGCGGCAGCATTGGCTCAGCCCAGCTGTCGTGTTCGGCGGACTCGAGTTCACTATCCCCGTCATCATGGTCGGGGCTGCGCTTGCAGCCGATTTCCGGCTCACCACTATTCTCTTGATCCTGGTGGTTGCGCTGGCCATCCAGTGGGTCGGTAATACTATTGCCGGTTATATCGGGGCGAAGACCGGACGTTCATCCTCAGTGATTGCTCGTGCGAGCTTCGGCAACGCCCAGGCTCGGTTTGTCATCGGGACGATCCTGTTCATCGTTTCTCTGTGCTGGTGGGCTATCCAGACGGCTGTTGCCGGGCAGGCGATAGCCGCAATGCTCGGGGTGGATTACGAAACCGATTGGGGTAAGTGGGCACTGATCACTGTCATCATCGGGTTTATTTTCGCCGTGCCCTCGGTCATCGGTTTCAGCTCCATGAAGTGGACCGACTACTTGGCACTTCCGGCGGGTCTTGTCCTCATTGTCACGGGGGTCTACCTTGCGCTGAGCACCTCCGGCCTTTCGGGGCTGCTTGCGTGGGATCCCGACGGAAAGATGAGCTTCCTCGCGGGCGTCACCCTGGTCATTGGGGCAAATGTTGCCCAGTGGCTCATTGCCGCTGACTACACCCGGTACGCAAAACCGACTCTCAGTGACAACATCAAGATTCCTCTCGGCATCGTTGCAGTGGGGTTCCCGCTGTTCTTGGTGGGAGCAATCATGGCGATCAGCGTGGGTGACGCCGATCTTGTGAGCGTGATGGTGGGCCTCGGTTTCGCTTTCTGGGGATTCATCATCCTTTGGCTGGCCACATGGACTAGCCAGCTTGTCAATAACTACAGCATGGGGCTGGCTTTGGCGAACATGCTCAACATCAATTCGGGTAAAGGCCGTGCGTGGCTTACTTTCGGGGGAACCATCATCGCTATCGTGATTGCTCTAACCGGGATCCTCGACCACTTCACAGTGTTCCTCAGCTCCTCCGCAGTCATCTACGCAGCCACAGCGGGAGTGATCTTCTTCGATTTCTTCTTCATTCGCAAACAGGGATTCCAGGACAACTGGGGATGGAATTGGATCGCAACCGTGGCGCTCGTCGCGGGAATCGTGGTGGGCCTGGTTACCCAGTACGTATGGCAGGTTGGGATCCCTCCCGTGCAGACGCTGTTTATTTCCGGACTCATCTACCTCGCCGGCTCCCGGCTCAAGGCTCGTACTGCACCCGACCGCTTCACTGGGGGTGTCAGCCACGCCTGAAGGCCAGCATCTCTAAATAAATCACCGTTAGACCACCGGGTGTTGTTGATGCCGTGCGTCAGCCCCCTCCAAGCATGTTCCTCGCGCAGAAAAGTGCGAGAGAAGACCTCCCACTCCGATTGAAAGGAAAATCATGACATCGGACGTACGCATTGCAGTGGACGTCGGCGGTACTTTCACCGACGTTGTCCGGCTGGATCCCGCAACTGGCGAGATCCGCTTCGACAAAGTGCCCACCACCCCCAGCGCCCCGACCGAGGGCGTCTTGGCCGCATTCGACAAAACTGAGACCGACCCCGCGGAGACGAGCCGCTTCAACCACGGATCGACACTGGGCTTGAATGCGCTGCTCACTCGCACCGGCGCGCGGATCGCCACGATCGCCACGCGCGGTTTCCGTGATGTCTATCTGTTGGGGCGCACGGATCGCAAGCCGATGTACGACATCACCTATCACAAGCCGACGGCTCTGCTGAGCCGCTACGACACGTTTGAGGTGACGGAGAGAGCGCTCGCTGATGGAAGTATCGCTGTCCCCTTGGACGAGGATGAGGCGCGGGCATTGGCGAAGGAGATCGCTCGCCGCGGCTATGAGAGCGTCGCCGTTGCGTTCCTCCACTCATACATCGCCCCCGAACACGAGCAGCGGATGAAGGAGATCCTTCTGGAGGAGAATCCGTCGCTCGAAGTATCCACCTCGCACGAGCTTTCTCGCGAATACCGTGAGTACGAGCGGACCAGCACGGCAGTGCTCGACGCCTACATCAAACCGGTCATGCACAAGTATCTGACCAGCCTGGGCACCCAGCTGGAGGACAAAGGGTTTAATGGGCAGTTTCTGATGTCCCGTTCCGGCGGGGGCGCCATGACCGCAGCCGCAGCTCGCGAGGAACCGGTCAACTTGATCCTTTCGGGCCCAGCCGGTGGTGTGGTTGGTGCAGCCGGGTTCTCCCGCCTTATTGATCGGCCCAACTTGATCACCATCGACATGGGTGGGACGAGCCTCGACGCTTCGTTGGTGCTTGACGGGTCTCCCATCATGTACCAGGGCGCCGAATTCGAAGGCCTTCCGATCAACACACCTTCGCTCTATATTCACACGATCGGTGCCGGTGGTGGATCGCTCGCCTATCTCGATGAAGCCGGTGCGCTGCAGGTAGGCCCCGAGAGCGCAGGCGCTGATCCTGGCCCCGCAGCTTACGGCCGCGGCGGGACCAAACCCACCTTTACCGACGCCGCGCTTGCAGTTGGCTATCTGGGGACTGATACACCCCTCGGCGGCACTCTGACACTCAACGCGGAGAACTCCGAAAAAGCGCTGAACACTGTTGCAGAGAAGACGGGCTACAGCGTTCCCGATCTCGCTCTGGGCGTTCTCAACATCTCTACTACGAAGATCACCGGCGCCGTTCGAGCGATCACGATTGAACTTGGGCACAATCCCAAGGACTTCTCTCTGCTGTCCTTCGGCGGCGGTGGCGGGCTCGTAGCCGTCGATGTGGCCAGGGAACTGGGCATTCCCGAGGTTATTGTTCCCCCAGGCCAAGGAGCTTTCTCAGCCCTGGGGATGCTCATGGCGGATGTTCAGTACGATCTGTCGCGGACTTTTGTTGAACCATTTGACTCCCTGGATCTCAACGTGGTCGAGGACCTGTTCCAGGAGATGGAGGCGGAAGCGGCGGAGTCGCTGAAGGACGACGGATTTGCCCAGAAGGATACGGAGTTCCACCGCTCGATTCAGGTTCGGTATCTGGGTCAGGAACACTCCGTCACGATCGACTTCCCGACCGAATCCGACACGGTCTTGGAACAGATCGAGAAGGACTTCAACGAGCTCCACGAGCGGCAATACGGACATGTTCTCGATGACCCCATCGAGGTCACGACTCTGCGTGTACAGGCAGTCGGGATTGTTGACAAGCCGCAGCTGCCCAAACTTGCAAAGCGAGGTCCTGGCGAGGATCTCGATATCAAGCACCGCACAGTCTTCCGAAACGGTGGCGTGAAGGAAGACTACAAACTCGTAGCCCGCGAGGATCTGCGGGCAGGCGATCAGCTCGAAGGTCCAGCAGTCGTTACAGAGCACACGGCGACGACAGTTATGCATGCTGGCGATCGCCTGACGGTCGGAGAGTACGGAGAAATCGCCATTGCGATTGGCAAGCCCGCCCAGGGCGAAGGCATCGAGGAGGCCTGACATGGTAGACGCAATCACTACTGAGATTATCCGGCACGCCATGTTGGCAGCTGCCGACGAGATTGCCCGCAATCTCTGCCGTACGGCGTACAACACCGTGGTGTACGAGATCCATGACTATGGGATCGGGCTTCACGACGAGAACGGCGACGTCGTTGCGGACACTCCTGGAGTCGCGGTCTTCACTCGAGGCAATGACATTGGTGTGAAGAACGCCATTAAGTTCCTCGGCAAGGAAGCCATGGAGCCCGGTGACGTATTCATCATTAACTACCCCTACTGGTCGAGTGCGCATGCACTCGACCCGCTGGTATTCGCGCCGATTCACGTGGGCGAACGACTCATCGGGTTCAGCACTTGCCGAGTCCACGTCACTGATCTGAACCAGAAAGACCCCGGATACGTCCTGGACTCCACGCATCTGTCCCAGGAGGGTCTGATGATGCCGGCATCCAAGCTCTACCGCAGGGGAGAGCGCAATGAGGATGTCTTCAACATCATCAAGTTCAACAGCCGACGCCCGCGCCATACGATCGGCGATATTCAGTCCCAGGTCTCCGCGGTCGTTACGGGTGTGCGTCGTATGAAGGAGCTGGCAGATAAGTATGGTGCTGACACCGTTGTGGATGCCATGAAGGCAATCAACGAACATGGTGAGCGGCTGTCGCGCCTGGCCCTCGAAAAGCTCCCGAAAGGCACCTGGAGCGCAGTTGACTACATCGACGAAGACGGCGTCGATGTAGGGAAGCTGATCAAACTGAAGTGCACCGTGACGATTACAGACGAAGAGATGATAATCGACTGGACCGGCAGCGCTAACGATGTGAAAGGTCCTCTGAACGTTCCACCAGGACTGACCGAAGCCGCTGCTTGTCTTATCTTCAAGTCGATTACGACGCCCGACTCTCCCGTGGTGGCAGGCAACTTTGCGCCCCTGCGGGTAATCACAGAGGAGGGTTCTGTCATGCACGCAGTACCGCCGATGTCAACCTTTACGATGTGGACCGGAATCCTCTCCGGCGAAACGATCCTCAAAGCATTGGCACAGGCGATGCCCGAAACCATTCCAGCGTCATCCGGCGGCGATGTCTGCGCCTTTATCGGCCTTGGGGACAACCCGCGAACTGGTGAGCCTTGGCAGGACGGCAGCAACGAAGCCGTCGGCTACGGAGCAACGTCCACTCAGGACGGCGAGGACGGCATCATGCACATCTCAGAACCGGGTTGTCGAAACACGCCGGTCGAGGTGTTCGAGATGCGTACGCCGTTGTTCCTCGAGCACTACGGATACCGTCAAGACAGCAGCGGCGCAGGGCAGTACCGCGGCGGGGTTGGCATCAGCCGCGCCTACCGATACACGGCGCCTGGCGTGGGGATCATGCTCTCCTACAAAACGCGGACGCGTCCCTGGGGAATCCGCGGAGGGCTGGAGGGCGTTCCGAATGCTGTCATCCTCAACCCGGGCACCGAGAATGAAAAATGGCAGGGACCGAGTTATAACCACTTGGAAGCTGGGGAAGTACTGGTAAACGCCACCGGAGGCGGCGGCGGTTACGGCGATCCGCTGAAGCGGGATTTCGACGCGATTTCTGCAGACGTGCGCAACGAGTTCCTTACCCCTGAAGCCGTTGAGCGTGACTACAAAGTCATTATCGACAAGGACGGCGTAATCGACCACGAAGCAACTGCGGAGCTGCGTGACAGCTACAAAGCGCAGAAGGCTTGAGCAGTCAACGAAAGAAAGGTGGATTCTGAATGGCTGAGATGACGGCTGGTCAAACCGGATCCCTGATCATCAGCGGCGCGCAGGTTTGGGACGGAATCAAGCAGGGTTTTGTTGAACGAGACCTCTGTATTGAAGATGGTCTCGTCGTCGACCGCCCAACTTCTCATGCAGCGAACAGTGACCCCCAGATCGTGGATGGGGCTGGGAAGTGGGTTGTTCCCGGTTTGATTGACGCCCACTTTCACGCCTACGCCGTATCCATGGACGGCCTCGAAAACGAAAGAGGGCCTCTGAGCTTCACGGCGCTTAATGGTGCCAAGCGGCTCGGGGCTGCTTTGAAACGAGGGTTCACCACCGTTCGTGACGTTGCCGGTGGAGACATTGGTCTTCAGCGCGCAGTCGACCGAGGTCTGTTCCCGTCTCCGCGCTATCTCTTTACCGGTCCTGCGCTCAGCCAGACCGGTGGGCATGGTGATCCGCGATCAGAGACGGTCGACATATGCTTCAGCAGCGGTCACATGTGCGAGGTTGTTGACGGTGTTGACGACTTGCGCCGGGCCGCCCGTGAGCGGTTCCGCACCGGAGCACACGCCATCAAGATCATGACCTCTGGTGGTGTGTTCTCACTGACCGATCCGCTGAGCATTCCGCAGTACTCGGCGGAGGAGATCCGCGCTGTTGCAGACGAGGCCCGCAGGCGCGGCAGCTACGTCACCGCGCACTGCTACTCGGTCGACGGTGTCATGCTGTCCATTGAAAACGGCGTCACGTGCATTGAGCACGGCAACCTGATTGATTCCGCAACCGCCAAGGAAATGGCCTCGCGCGGCACTCGCATGGTTCCAACTCTTGCCGCCTATGACGCTATGGCAAGGCGCGGGGCCGAACTGGGGCTGAATGCTACGTCTCTGGCCAAGAACGACCTCGTGTTGTCGCAAGGTCAGGAGGCGTGTCAGTTAGCACTCGCTGCGGGTGTAGAAATCGGTTTCGGCACCGATTTGATGGGTGATCTGGAGGATGACCAGCTCCGTGGGATCGCGCTTCAAATAGAAGCGATCGGAGTTGAGCAGACACTGCACGCAATGACTGCCGGAAATGCCTGCATCCTCGGTGACTCCCGTTTGGGCCACCTTCGCGCCGGGGCATTCGGAGACGCGGTGGTGCTGAAGCAGAATCCCCTGCACGAGCCGGAGGTTCTTTCCGCGGAGGATACACGGTTTGCTGTTGTGCAGAGTGGTCGGATTGTAAGCAGTGAATCATGATGCCGTAGGCATCCCCGACCAGACTTGCGATCGCCCGCAGCAGCTCTCAGTGGGGGAGGGGCGGCGTGCTCCGAGTGGAGGCCCGCACCCCCAGCTGAGGGCTCACAAGGACGGGGTCCGGATGTGCTGCGGGGTCTTCCAGAACCCGCAGCATCTGGGTTACAGCTGCAAGGGCAAGCGCTTCCTGGTTGAGGTCGAGCGCGGTGACCGAGGTCAACGGGATCCGAGTATGAGCGGAGTCCGTAAGGGTGGCGAGCTGGACATCGCGAGGAACTCGCAGTCCTGCGGCGCCGATTGCCGAGACCACCGGTTCGGTGAGGTCACTGCGCGCATAGACGATTGCGCGAGGTGTCGCGTGGTGCTGTAGGAGATCCAGCAGCTGTTGGCGGACGTCAGAAGGCCATGCCTCGCCCGTTGTGCGGTGAACCCGGAGGCTCAGGTCCTTCGTGCGCGCCCACTCGTGCAAGCGGCTTTCAGATGAGCGCTTCCAGGCATTGTCCTCAGTGCCGACCATGAGCCAAACGTCGTCGCCAGGGTCCACCGCTATTGCATCCAGGACTTGGTTGATGCCGGTGTCGTAATCGACTCCCGCCCACGGGCAGATGTCTGGACGTGCGGGGTCAGGGTCTGCGCAGACGACAGGGACACCGCGGCGCTGGAGTTCGTCCAGCACTGGATCGTCTGCGTGGGGGTACGCGACTATGCACCCGTCCATTGGGAGTACCGTCAGCGGTGCATCACCGGAGGCGGGAATGTGGACTAATCCCATGCCCTCGCGAATGCAGGCAACTGCGACGGCACCGGCCAGTCGGTTGAAAGTCTCGTGAGTTTGAAGGGAGCCGCTTCGGCTCACGTGGGGGCGCAGGATCAGCCCGATCATCTCTGTTCTGCCGGTTCTCATAGACCGGGCGTGGGGGTTGGGGTGGTAACCGAGATTTTCTGCGGCCTCTACAACGCGCTTCTGGGTTGATTTGCTGATGGTTCGCCGGCCAGAAAAGGCATGGGAAACAGTTGAGGGCGAAACGCCTGCTGCGGCGGCGACGTCTCTGATCGTCGGTGGACGGCGCCGTTTGTTCATGGGGAAGCACCTTGTGAAGAAATCTTTCGTTGTACCTTCGGCTTGGGAACGGTTGCCAGCGCGGCTCAGTTTAGCCGTTGTTCTCAGGGGCTGCGCAACGCTTGTCCGTTTTACATCAGCGGTAACACCGACCGCGTATGATCTGTGCCATGGTTGCAGCGCTTACTGATCTCGACGAGATCCTAAAATCACTGCGTGTCGTTAACCGCGGTACGTACATCTACCTGCCGGTCGGGGAGGTTGAAAACCTGGCCGAGGTACTGGCCGTTATCAACGAGGATGAAGGTTCATACGCTGTTGCGCCGGCCACGGCAGATAATCATATTGAGAGCTTCGCATGCTTGACGCTGGATGTGCATTCGGCCTTGACGTCAGTCGGGCTGACCGCGCTCGTCTCTACCGTCTTGGCTGACGCTGGTATCGCCTGCAACGTGATCGCCGGTTACTACCACGACCATCTGCTGGTGCCAGAAGGCAAAGCTGAGCAGGCGCAAGCACTGTTGGCCGCGCTGCCCACGAAAGACAGATAGCTCGTCGTAGTTGCTTTGATTCGCAACCGGGGGCAGACGGCGAGGATTAGGCTTCAAGAGACCGAAGGTGGTGGGCCGGTGCGTGCACTGACACAAGAGGAAATCCGCTTTGTCCAGCACATGTGTGAGCACGGCTGGGCCGATCCTGCGTCGGACATCAACCGGGCGAAGCTAGCCGAGCAGGTTGACTACCTGATGGTTGAGTCCGAGTGCGAGGTGGACAAGTGCCCGTGCCTTGACTTCGCATATCAGAACCGCCAGGGCGGGGCTGATTATGACGATGTCGACCGTGCTTCAACCGAGCAGCACGTTGTCTTAGTAATGGATGTCAACGGTACGCCTTGGCAGGCGAACCTGTTTGTGACTGGCGGAACTATCGGCTGGTTGGAGTTCTCCAGTTTCAGCGACGACTATCCGTCGCGTTTGCCGTCGATAAGTGACCTGCGCTGATCTGACGGATGGCGGGGTGACTGACTGCCTACATTCGCCACTCCTGAACTAGCAGGTCGACGAGGTTTCGCTGACGACATTCGACGCGACTCAGGTCGAGGAGCGCAATGCCGAAAACATGGAAATTGCTCGGCTGTTTGAACAGTTCAAGCTGGAGCTGACGGCGGGGTGCGGCATAGATCTGGCGCACCACCATCGAAAAGGCAAGCGTTTCGGCTAGGCGCAGGTCCTCGACCGATCCCCTTCCCCCGAACCTTCCCTGCTGGCTGAGGGTCGCGGGTTAAGGCAGCCATCTGATGGCATGAGGTGGTGCGAATCTGTGTCGAGCCTGTGGGGAGGGGGAAGGGCGCGGATAGGCTGGCCTTGATGTTGCTTAAGCGAGTAGTGGAAAGCGATGAAGATGGCTAGCGATATTCCTTCAGTTGATGAATTCCGCCCACTTGTCTTGCGTGCTCTAGCTGACGGCCAGGAGCGTGGCCGTCGGGAACTTAATGAAATGGTTTCCACGCTGGCCGGCTTGTCGCAAGACCAAATGCAAGAAACCTTGGAATCGGGGCAGCTGCGATACAGGAATCGGATTGGCTGGGCGCTTTCATCGTTTGCCAAGTCGGGGTTGGTGGATCGGCCTAAGCGGGGCCGTTACAAGATCACTGAGTATGGGAAGACCGTCGACCGGCGCTCTTTGCGTGAATATAGCGAAACGGACATGCTCGAGTGGGACACGTGGCGTGAGTACAAGGAAGAGGTGGCGCAGCGCCGTCAGATCAAAGACGGGCATAGTGCGACCGAAAGTGAAACTGAGCCTGCCGAAGACCCGGTAGAGGCTATGCGCACTCACGAGAAAGCGTTTAATGCGAGTATCGAGACTGATTTGCGTAAGCGCCTGCAGTCATCGTCCCCTGAGTTTTTCGAACGGGCTGTAATCGAACTCCTGTGGGCCCTTGGTTATGGCGGAACGCACGGCGCGAAGCAGCATGTGGGACGATCTCACGATGGAGGAATCGACGGAGTAATTCGTCAAGAGGCGCTTGGATTGACCAATGTCTACATTCAGGCGAAGCGTTACGCCGACAACAATAAAGTCGGTGACCCTGATATCCGCACGTTCATCGGATCTCTCGATGCACAAGGTGCCAATTTGGGCGTATTCATTACAACGTCGAGTTTCCAAGACAAAGCAAGGCGAACGGCCGAAGGGTACCGTCACGGCAAGATCGTGCTCATTGACGGAATCCGGCTAACGGAGCTCATGCTCGACTACGGGGTTGCAGTTCAAAAAGCTCACCAGTTCACGCTGTATGAAATCGACGATGACTTCTTTGAGGACGAACTGTTGTAGCGGCACGCTCGATCCATAGCGATCAACGAAAACAGCTGCCCACTGGGTCATTTCAATGGGGAACTGTTTTCGTTATTCAGCTGAGCCGTAGGTGTCCTATCCCTGGTAGAGCACTTCGGGCAGCCATGTGACGGGTTGAGGGAAGGTCGAGAACAGAACAATCGCCAAGCTCAGCACGACGTTTGAGCCCTGTCTGGCACCAGCCACTCTTGCTCTGCTCGAACACTGCGGGTGCCTGTCTGGTTGGCGCCCCGCCGCTCCTCGCGCAGGATCGCCGAGTCACGTCAGAGCCGCTATCATAATTATCATAAACTTTCATAAGCGATCGTGAGAGTGGCACATGACTGATGCATTCGACATTCCGCCGGTTCCCGATGCCGATTACGTGCGCTCACCATTCACCCCGACCTTCGGGGTGATTCCACCCCGCTTGGCTGATCGACAGCAGCTGGTTGATGCTTTCGCACGGATGCTTGATGAGGGCCCCGGGGCTCGCGGGCAGGCCACTCTCATCACCGGACAGCGCGGTATGGGCAAGAGTGTGATGTTGAAGGTGTTTCAAAAGGTCGCACAGTCGCGTGGTTGGATATGTGCTCAGGACCAGGCCAGCCCAGGTGTTGTTCAGCGGTTGACCGAGGCTCGAATCCCTGAAGCTATGGCGACGCTCGATTGGGAATCGCAGTCGAGCATGCGCATCACCGGGGGAGGATTCAGCGTCATGGGTTTCGGCGGCAGCGTTTCCACCACAAGTGAAGACCGTTTCCCCGTAACTCCCGATTTCCAGCACCAGCTCATACGTGCAGTTGAAGCACTTGCAGAGCGAGGCTCAGGACTGCTGGTCACTTTGGATGAGGTGCACAGGTCAAATATCGACGAGCTGCGTCAGGTTACGGATGCCCTAAGTGCCGCTGTTTCCGAACGAGCTCCCGTTGCATTCGTCGGCGCGGGCCTGCCTGCCTCCATCGATGACCTGGTGAATGACCGTGTGTCGACGTACCTGCGGCGTGCGGAGCGCATCGACCTGGGGCTTCTAACGGAGGCCGGGGCTCGAGAAGGGCTCACCCGCCCTTTGGAAAAAACGGGAAAATCGATGTCGAAGCAGGCTCTAGAGGAAGCTGTCGCGGCTTCCGGTAGGTACCCGTACCTAGTGCAGCTGATCGGCGATGAAGCATTCAAACTCGCAGGCAGTGAAAACGTCATTACGATCTCGCACGTGCGCCAAGCGGCAGCGGACGCTCAGCGGGTCATGTACCGGCAGATTTACGAACCCACATTCGCTGGGCTTTCCAGTCGTGACCGCGACTATCTGTACGCCATGTCTGCAGACGAAGGGGTGTCCATGACCGCCGAAGTGGCCAAACGCATGAACATGGACCCCCGCAATGCAGGCACCTACCGCAACCGACTGTTGGCCGCAGGTGTCATCGAGTCGCCTGCGCGAGGCGTCGTGACGTTTACGATGCCCTACACGCGCGAATACATCCTGGAGCGTGAGGGCTCGTCCTGACGCGCCATCATAATAATCATAAGCTTTCACAAAAAGGGGATCGGTGGCCGTGAAATCCCGTCATCAAGCGTCCCGTTATGAGGCGGCTGAGTGAAGTTGGTCTAGTCGGGTGTGCCCGGAAGGATTTGCCGGGCACACCATCCACTCACGATGTGGAGGTTAGGTTTCTATGCATCTTCCAGTTCCGCTTGCGGGGCGGGGCAACGGAAACCACGCGTGATGACGAGCAGCCAGATCAGACCCAGGGCTGCCCATATTCCGCCAAGGGGCAAACGTGATCACCCTTTTCGAGCGGGCTTTCCGCGTGAACACAGTAGGTGCAGGATAAAGCACCGGCCGGACTCCAGCTCTGTTGCGGTGAGTACGCAGGGCACGAGCCCAGGCTTGGTGTTGGGGCGACGTATGGTCGGCACGATCACGCAGCCTCGGATAAGTGCTTCCCAAAGCTACGCAGTGGAGCGTTTGGCAAAAAGCCCGGCCACATAGTCCCTTAGCGTTGGGTCGCAGACGTATAGGTACGTTCCGTTGATACCTCGGGTCAGCAGAACGGTATAGATGTTCTGCACAAAGCTCAGAAAGTCGGCTTTCTCTCCGGTCTCCTTTGCACGGGTAGGCATTTTCATGCCGCCTCGATCGAAATAGTGTGACTTGTCGAAGAAGACTTCCTTGGTACGAGGATCCATCCTGAGGTCTTGGCCGATGATCACACCGGTGTAGTTGAGGTCGTAGCCCTGGGTAGTGTGGATCGACCCGACTTCGTCGATGGAGTTAGACGAGTTGATCCAGTCCTTATCCGTTTGGTTCCAATGGTAGGACCGTCCGCCGATTTCAATATCGAATTTTGACGGATCCCTCTTGCTTTGCCACGGCCAGGCGTAGCCCGCGACAAGACGAGCAAACCCGCCGGTGGCGTCACGTTTGCGAACCTGAGCTTCCATCGCCTCAATCGAATCGAAAAACCGAAAATCGTAGTCGCCAAAGTCGGGAATGTCCGTAGCCACCCCCGATAGCATCTCGCGAATGAACTTCTCGTAGTCAGAACCAGCCTTTACTCGCATCTGGGTTCGCAAAGGGTAGAAATTGTTGGATTTCTTTGCTGTTGCGACGATGTCTTCAATCAGCGGGTTGTCCAAATCTGACGGACGAATGCTCTGACCACTGTCGAGCATAAGGATGCGATGGTTGGACCGTTTCCGGATCCAGTCGAGCTGCGTGAATCTGACATCGTCACTACCAAAAAGATTCTTGTTGTTGTCAGCGAACCTGTTATTCAATGACCCGTTTGCCTGCGGTGCTCGAACCCCAAGGCGGTGAGCCTCGTCGACGATGAGCAGGTCATAAAATTCTTTACCGGAGCCAACTTTGAAAGGGCTGACGAGCATAGCCTTGTTTAAGCCTAAAGTGGCTTTAAATACTTTGCCCATGGTTTCACGTAGCGACTGTTGAGGTATGACGAATCCGAATGTAAACCCTTCTAGCAGGTCGGCGTTTTCTTCAGTGAAGAATTTGGAAAAGTCCCAACTTTCGTCATCTTTGAGTGGTCGGCGTCGTTCCGCGATATCGACTAGCAGCTTAAGAACATGCACGGCAACGATCGTTTTTCCGGTGCCTGGTCCTCCCGAGACTACTGACTCAGTCTGGGCATTAGACCTGATAGATGCCAAAATGCCTTCGACCATTTGGCCCACGGCAATGTGCTGGTCTTCTGTGAGTGCCTTGAAAGGTGACCATTTGAACAAGTCGCTGTTGCGAATAGAATCCCAGGTGTGGTTAAACATCCCCAGGTCTCGAAACTGCTCGAAAATCTTTCGAAACTCGTCGTTGTAGCGCTGTCGGTCATAGTAATCACCATTGATCAGGCCGCCTGTTGCGTTGATAACGTCGTATTTGTTATCGGCTGCGAACATTTGGATCAAGAGGGACTCTAGGTCTAATGATGCCGACTTGTTGAACTGCGTGTTGTGGACTATATGGGCTCGAGCAAGCTTCGATTTATCTTTATTCTTTGAATGCTCGCTTAGGCGGCGTAGCGCGCTTCCGGTTTCGCCGATGTAAATTTGGCGATCGTTGTCCAGGGTATATACAATGGGCCAGTTCGTCGCATGGTTTTTAAGAATTGCGGTCAGTATGCCCCATTCATTATGCGAATCTGGGTTTGACTCATAAGTGACAATTTCAGAGTTCATTGTACTTTTCATGTCTGCCGTAGAACTTGTCTCTGGGGTATTTCTCAACTGTCTCTTCGAGCTTGGTCAAGATCAGCTCTGAGGGGTCCTCATCGATCCTCATTGCCAAGAAATAGCAGTAGGTCAGTACGTCAGCTACCTCTTCCCGAAGCCGTTCGGCGTCAGGTGTTTTCCCCCATTGGAAGAGCTCGAGTAACTCGCCCGCTTCGATTGCAATGGATTGCGCCAGGTTTTCGGGCGTATGAAACTGTTCCCACCCGCGGTCTTTTGCGAGCTTCCGTAGCTCGTGAAATACTCTTTCGTCCATAGTCCGAGGCTACCTGATGGGGTAATCCGTGCGGATTGTTTGCGGTGTCTGCTGGTCTAGCTCGCTGCTGGGCTGTGGTGGGGATGTTTCTTGATAGTGCGGGAGCTGGCTTAGTGAAGCTTCCTCGACCCAACGCAAACCCGCAGATAGCCCACATACCCCACCTCCACCTCGTCATCCCACAGGACCGGCGCATCGGGTTGTCAGAATCAGTCCAGACTCCGGTAGTACGTTCTTCCAGGATCTTTTTGGCAGCGCACCACAACCCGCGCGTGGGCGCTGCCGCTGTCACGGGAAGGGAAGTTTTGATGTTCGTAGGGAGAGCCTGGCGCTACTGTGTTCGCAAGCCAGTAAGAACACTCATCATCTTTGCTGTTCTGGCCATCATGGCCTCCGTGGTCATAGCCGCCAGTGCTGTCGCTGGCTCAGCCGACCACGTGTAAGGCGAAATCGAAGCAAAGACTGGCCGCGGGTTCGTCCTTGAGAACAACCCCCAGCACAACCTCGGAACACCACGAGGTGCCGGCACCGTCAAACCCGCTGACATCGACAAACTCGCAGGTCTGGAGGGTGTCGAATCGCATGTGGCCCGCCAGAACGTCACCGCTGACCTCGTGTGCGCGAAAGTGCAGAAACTTGACCACGACGACTACGACAAGCAGCGTGAGGAACAATTCGGCAACGCCGTCAACGTGTGGGGCGTCAACAACAGCGAAATCGACAACAACTTCCGCAGCGGCACACTGAAACTCATCGAAGGCCGCCACCTGAAGCCGGAAGATGAGAACAAAGACGTCATCCACGAAGACCTCGCCAAAGCCAACAACCTCACCGTGGGCAGCAAACTCACGCTGAAGGGCAACAAGTACGACGTCGACAACGAACGCCAATCCACAGAAGAGGTCACAACTGAAATCGTGGGCCTCGTATCCGGCGACACCCCCCGCCCAGCAACCACGCACAATGAGATCTTCGCCAACACCGTGTTCACTGACCTCGAGACCACCCGCGCGCTGTACAAGTTCACGCCGGACAACGAGATCTACCAGGACGCGAACGTCTTCATCAGCAAAGACGCCGACCTCGACTAGGTGTACTTCCCCGTGAGGTTGTGAACGCGGTCGGCTGGTGAGAGTCCCCCGATGGCGGTGTGGGCTCGGTGGTGATTGTAGTCATGTAAGAACGCTGCGTACGAATCCTCGCGAGCACTCTCACTGGC
>NZ_LR723003.1:0-19274 GCF_902500275.1 Brevibacterium sp. Marseille-P9724
TCGGCATCGGGCGCTGGCTCGTGGTCTCCGTGGGTCTCGCCGGGGCCGGCTACGGGCTCTTCGCATCCGTCCGCTCGGCCGCCGGTCTCGTGGAGACGTGGAAGGGCCGCGGGTTGCCGAAGTGGCCGAGGTGGCGATGATGGCTGGATCCGCTCGAGCTACCGGTTCCGATCAGCGGTCGAAGGATTTTCGCAGCAGCCGGTCCTGCGGCCTCGGTGCCGCCGCCCTAACCTGACGAGCATCCCCGCCGTGACGGCCATCACGACGGCGATCCCGGCACCGATGATCCAGGGGTTACCGAGGAGCCCACCGACGCCCGCGAGTGCTCCGCCCGCCGCGATGAGCGGCAGGCCGCAACAGAGCAGCAACGGAAGCGCGCAGCATGCCAGCAAGAGCAGTCCGGTCCCTGCAGCGACGACGGGACCGGCGCGCCGTTCGTCGCGGTCCTGATCGGCGCTCGTCGTCTGCACCTCTTCAGGATGAGATCTCCCCGATTGCCTGCGCTGCCGGTCATGCGCAGCACGACAGCAGCGACGGGTCGGTGGTGAAGGCCTTCGCGGCGATCCGGATGCCCTCGGCCATCGTCAGGTAGGGAGCCCAGGCGTCGGCGATCTCGGCGACGGTCTTGCCGAGCACGTGGACACCGGCGGCGGCGAGCTCTCCGGCGTCCTTGGCGACGGCGGTCAGGCCGAGGATCTCGTTCGTGTCGGCGTTCACGACGATCTTGATGAACCCGCGGGTGTCGCGGTTGACCAGCGCGCGGGGCACGTGGTGCAGCGGCAAGACGCGGCAATCGCAGCGGATCCCCGCAGCAAGCACTTCCTTCTCGGTCATCCCGACCGCTCCGATCGCGGGCCCGGTGAACGTCACCCGCGGCAGGCGGGAATAGTCGACGGCACGATCGGCGTCGGCGAACGCGTTCTCGGCGACGAGGGTGCCGTGGTGGGCGGCGACGTAGACGAACTCGGGGTGCCCGGTCACGTCGCCTGCGGCCCAGATCCGCGGGTTCGAGGACCGCAGCCGGTCGGAGACGACCACCTCGCCGGAGTCCCCGGTCTTCACCCCGACCGCATCGAGGTTCAGGCCATCGGTGACGGGACGGCGTCCGAGGGCGACGAGCACCTGCTCGGCGCGGAACTCCTGCGAGTCGCCGGACACGTCGGCGGTCACGACGGCCTCGCCTCCCGTGCCGCGGGACACCCGGGTGGGCACCACGCGGCGGACGACGCGGATGCCTTCGTCGGCGAACGCCTCCTGAAGCGCCTTGGACACCTCCGGCTCCTCCTTCGAGGCGAGCCGGGACCGCACCAGCAGCGTGACCTGCGAGCCGAGGCGAGCGAACAGCTGCGCCTGCTCCAGGGCGACGTAGCCGCCGCCGAGCACCAGCAACGACTCAGGAACCTCAGCGAGTTCCATTGCCGTGGTCGAGGTCAGGTACCCGGTCTCCTCCAGGCCGTCGATCGGCGGAGCCCACGGGCGAGAACCAGTCGCGACCAGGAAGTGGTCGGCCTCGATGGTCTCGACCGTCCCGTCGCCGGCGATGATCTCCAGTACCGGGGCGTCTGGGCCGCCGGCGAACGATGCATCGCCGCGGCGGACCTGCCAGCCGTAGGAGTCGGCGACGTCGGCGTACTTCTCGCCCCGCAGCGACTCGACCAGCGCCTGCTTCCCGGCGATCAGGGCGGGCATGTCCACCGGCCCCGCCGTCGTCGCGATCCCCGGGAACCGGTCGGCGGCGTCGGCCGCGGAGTGCCGTGCGTCGGCCGCGGCGATCAGGGCCTTCGACGGCACGCAGCCGGTGTTCACGCAGGTGCCGCCCAGCGTCCCGCGCTCGATCATCACCACCGACTTGCCGAGCGTGGTCGCGCGGATCGCGGCGGCGAACGCACCACCGCCCGATCCGATGATGGCGAGGTCGTACTTCGTGGGCATCGCAGCTCCTGTCAACACTTGGTCTTCCGGTCTGTCTCAGCCATACTGGACCTTCCAGTGCAGGGGAAGGTCAAGAGGACTTCTGCCGAAAGAAGAGGGGGCCTGCGATGCGCATCGGGGAACTCGCCGAGCGGGCGGGAACGACGGCGAAGACGCTGCGGTTCTACGAGGAGCAGGGCCTGCTGCCGCCGGCCGAGCGCACGCCGTCCGGATACCGCGACTACGCGCCCGAGACGGCCGCCCGGATCGACTTTGTCCACCGCGGCCAGGCCGCGGGCCTCACCCTCGCCCAGATCCGCCAGATCCTCGACATCCGCGACGGCGGCCATGCGCCCTGCGAGCACGTGCGCGACCTCCTCGACGCACGCCTCGCCGAGATCGAGCAGCAGATCGCCCAGCTCGCCGCGCTGCGCGACACCATCACCGAGCTCAGACGCGACGCCGCGCAGCTCGACCCCGACTCGTGCAGCGCGGACCAGGTCTGCCGGTACCTGTAAACGGCAGAGCCGGTCGCACCAACGCCACAAGCCCGACATGCGCTACGAAAATCCCCTGTACCTGGCAGAGGAAGCCGCCGCACTCGACCTCTTGTCCGATGGACGGGTGGCGCTGGGAATCTCGCGCTGCTCACCAGAACCGGCTGAGCGCGGCTGGGAAGCCTTTGGCTACGCAGGTTCCACCGACCCGCGCGGAGCCGATATCGCGCGCGAAAAGTTCCCACAGTTCATGGCGGCAATCCGCGGTGAAGGCATGGTCGAACCTGCCAGTCAGCAATCCGGCTTCCCGCCCTCACCGGCTGATGAACACGGGCGTCTGCGCATTGAACCGCACTCGCCAGGTCTTGACCGCCGCATCTGGTGGGGCGCTGGCAGCCGCGAAACAGCAGTGTGGGCCGCACAGCAGGGTGTCAACCTCATGTCCTCGACCCTCCTGACAGAGGCCACGGGTGATTCCTTCGCACAGCTGCAATCGGAGCAGATCGCACTGTTTCGCGATGCATGGAAAAAGGCCGGCCATGATTGGACGCCGCGCGTGTCCGTTTCACGCAGCATTTTCCCGATCGTCAACGAGCTCGATGCCATGTATTTCGGCGCTCGCGGCCAGGGTGCGAACGACCAGATCGGCGTCATTGACGGTTTCCGCTCTACGTTCGGCAAGACCTACGCGGCGGAGCCAGACCAGCTGGTCGAACAGCTCAAGCAGGACACCGCGCTCATGGACGCTGACAGCGTCATGCTCACCATTCCCAGCCAGCTCGGTGTTGATTACAACCTCCACATTTTGGAAGTTTTCGCCACACACGTTGCGCCTGAACTCGGCTGGCAGCCGGCCTGGCAGGGCCCCACGGAGGGGTATCCCATCAGTTGATCTGGGAGAAACCCGCCGGGGTAGCCAGCCCGCCCGGCACTTAGGCGGGGGAGTGGGGTGACTGTGGCGGCGCCTCGTCAGCGGGGCCCGAAGGCCGCTGCCCAGCAGCAGGCGGCTTGGTGCCGCGCTGGGTGAAGAACTCAACCACGAGCAGGCCACCTCCGGCAATCAAAACCAGCGACATCAGGACCAAGAGGCCAAGACCCACGTGCGGGAACATGCCGGAGAAGACATAGGGAAGGCGGGCCAAAACGTTGAAGATGCCCAGCAGGCCCGCCAGCGCACCCGCACCGCCGGCAATCAGTTTGAGGATGGGCTTCTTCGTGATGATCGCAGCGATTGCAGTGCCGATTGCGCCCAGGCACAGCAACATGATGAGGATGCCGGCGAAGGCTCGACCGCTCACCATGACCGAGAACGAGAAGAAGTTCAGGGTGCCGTGGTCGCCCAGTATGTCGACCATGGCGAACGGCAGAAAAAGGCTGATGATTGCCAGGAGCGCTGCGGCGGGCAGACCAAAGGATGCCCAGCGTGCAAAGGTGCCGATCTTGCCGCTGCCCTGTGCGCCGTGCTTGTTGAGGAAGTCCTGCGCTTCTGCGCTGGAGCGTTCAACCGTCGGCGCAACATGGGTGGTGTAGGCGTCCTTCGCGCTGGCAGTGAAGTTGCGGAAGCCGGAGCTGAGCTGCTCGCCGAACTGGTCGAAGGACTGGTGCTGATCATTGTGGATCTCGCCGCGGTCAAGAGCTGCCCGGTACTCCTCGACCGTCGGCGGCCGCCCCTGGGAGGTGCGGAAAGCCTGAGCCCATTCTTCGGGGGTGGGCTTGCGGTTAGGCTGCTGAGGATCAGCGGGGCCGGTGTGCTCGGCTGGTGCCACGGGATTCCTTCCGTGCGGTGTCGGCGGGTCTGAACACAGCTCGTCACAGCGAGCTGATCTGCTCAGCTTATGGATTCAAAGCGGCGTGCAGGAGGACATCGGCTGAACAAGTCCGCACAGAAAGCTGAAAGCGCGGGCGGACGGTCGTGGGACGGACGCGCCTTCTCCCGAGGCACGCCCGTCGGTGAGCGTGTGCCGGGCGCGGGCTAAAATGTCCGCGTGGCTTTGACTATTGGAATTGTGGGACTGCCCAATGTGGGCAAGTCGACCCTGTTTAACGCTTTGACCCGTGCTGAAGTTCTCGCGGCGAACTACCCGTTCGCAACGATTGACCCGAACGTGGGCGTTGTGCCGCTGCCTGACCCGCGGCTGGACCGCCTGTCTGAGATCTTCGGTTCCGAGAAGATCCTGCCGGCGACCGTGAGCTTTGTGGACATTGCGGGCATCGTCAAGGGCGCCTCGGAAGGTGAGGGCCTGGGGAATAAGTTCCTGGCCAATATTCGCGAAGCCGATGCCATCTGCCAGGTGACGCGCGCTTTCTCCGACCCGGATGTCACCCGGGTTGAAGGTTCAGAGACCCCGGCGGGTGACCTCGACACGATTTCGACCGAGCTGATTCTGGCTGACCTGCAGACGCTGGAGAACGCTCGTCCGCGCATTGAAAAGGATGTCAAGCGCAAGCTCATTGACGGTGCGGTGCTTGAAGCGATGGATAAAGCCGCGGCTCTTCTTGAAGACGGCACCACCCTGTTCCAGGGTGCGGAGAAAGCCGGGATTGATGTTTCGCTGCTGAGCGAACTGCAGCTCATGACGGCAAAGCCCTTCATCTACGTGTTCAACACTGATGAAGAGGGCCTGGCTGATGAGGACATGCAGAAGCAGCTGCGCGAGCTCGTGGCTCCGGCTGAGGCGATTTTCCTCGATGCGAAGTTCGAAGCTGAACTCATTGAGCTGGATCCTGAAGAAGCCGCCGAAATGCTCGAATCTACCGGTCAGGACGAGCCTGGTCTGGACAAGCTGGCTCGCGTTGGCTTCGACACTCTTGGTCTGCAGACCTACCTGACTGCCGGGCCGAAGGAGGCACGTGCGTGGACCATCCGCAAGGGCTGGACCGCTCCCGAGGCTGCCGGCGTCATCCACACCGACTTCCAGAAGGGCTTCATCAAGGCTGAGATCGTGTCCTTTGAAGACCTCGATGACCTGGGCTCGATGAACGAGGCGAAAGCCGCCGGCAAGGTCCGCATGGAAGGCAAAGACTACGTTATGGCCGACGGTGACGTGGTGGAGTTCCGGTTTAACGTGTAGTACGGGGGGTGCTTCTATAGTTTTCGTCAAGCTGCTGGAGCTTGTTGCGTGGGGCGGGGTTCGTAAAGGGTGCCATCGCGAAGCATGGCGTATAGGACGTCGGTTCTGCGTCTGGCCAAGGCGATGATGGCTTGGTTATGGCGTTTGCCCTCGGCACGTTTTCTGTCGTAGTACGCACGTGAGAATGGGTCGGCTTTGATAGATGCGAAGGCTGATAGGAATAGTGCGCGTTTGAGGGTTGTCTTTCCGCGTCTGGAGGGTGCTTCACCGCGAATGGAAGTTCCGGATCGGCGGGTTACTGGTGCGATACCGGCGTATGAGGCTAGGTGTGCGACGGATTTGAAGTTCTTGCCGACGACCTCTGTGAGGATACGCGCGGCTGTCCTGACCCCGATGCCGGGCATAGAGGTCAGGACGCAGGTTCGAGGGTGAGCATCGACCACCGTTAAGATCTCAGCTTCAATATCGGCGCGCTGCTCGGTCAGCTGTGCAAGCTGAGCGGCGAGTCGGCTGATGATGTGCCCGGCAGTGTTTGTTCCGGCCACGATGGTGGTTTGTTCGGCCAAAGCTGCAAAGATCTCGTCAGCCAGGCGGGCCGCCATGCGGGGTGCGAGTTTCTTCAATCGTGTTCTCACGCGGCTGCGTCCTGCCTCGTGCAGTGCTGCGGGAGTGGGATAGCGGCTGAGCATATCTACTACTGCTGGATGGGCCAGGCGCGGTCCCACTACCCGTTCAAGGGCAGGATGTATCTGTGTGAGCAGGCCGCGCAGCCGATTGCGTACCCCGGTCAGCTGGGCGGTCAGATCGTCATCGAAGCCACACAGCATTGACAATTCGGCGATGTGTTCGTCCGCGATAGTGATCCCGCGCAGTGTGTGGGGGATGGTGCGGGCTGTATCAGCGATGATGTAAGCATCCCTGGCATCGGTCTTCACCTGGCCTGGATGAAGATCAGCGACACGGCGCATGGTCAGCCCCGCCAGGTAGGCAACGGCAATCCCCATTTGTTGGGCTACCGCGAAAACTCACGCGCCTATGGTTTTAGGCTGGTCCACCACGACCAGCAGCTGTTCATGCTTGGCCGCAAGAGCTGTTAACAGTTCTTGGATCTTCGGTTCGGACTGCGGCAATGGCTTGTCATGCACTACCTGGCCATCATGGTCAACAGCGGTGGCATGATGTTCTGTCTTGCCGACATCGATGCCAAGAAATACTTGTGGCTGCATCGGTTACCTTCTTCGGTCTCTTAAGCACAAACCAGGTCACCGATGGTTCGTTCGCTCACATCCACGTTACGCAGCCCCACAGTATTCAGAGCGTGCTTCTATCAGCGATCCAAACGAACCAGACTGATCCCAGTGACAACACCCCCGGATCATGGACAACTGGGGGCAGACATCATGCCGGGGTCAGCCGGTTCCCAGCACTACCTATCCTGACGGAAAACAGTGACACCTAAAAGGTAACGGGGACTTTGTGCTCGCCGTTAACATCCCGCGCCTGCTCGATTGCGAGGGTGCGTGGGGCATGCGCATCGAGCTCGTGCCCAGCCTGGGCACCCCCGTGCCGAGCGGCGGGATCCTCTTCCGGACCTCGGCGCCGGTGGGCCGGGCCCAGCGCCGCGCGCTCGAATCGGCGCTGGCGTTCGGCGACGTGCTCTCGCCCGCCAGCGGGCCCTTCGGCGCGATCCGCGCCATGGTCGACATCGCGCTCAAGGCGCTCTCGCCCGCGGCCAACGATCCCAGCCGCGCCTTCCAGGCGCTCGAGGAGATCGAGGACATCCTCACCGAACTCCCCCCGGACATCGCCAAGCGCGAGGCGCTCCTGGCCGCCCACGCCTCCCGCCACTTCTGCGCCACCGTTGCGGCGGTCTCATGGACGTTGAGCCCGCTGGGGTTGGGCAGCGCCCACAGGGCCACCCCGTCCGGCCACCCCGGCACCCACGGTGCCCCCGGGACTCATCGGTCACCGGCTGCGCCCTGAGCACCGCACCGGGACGGTCGAAGGTCTGACGGCATGCGGTGATGCCCACGATGAGCAGGCGCACCAGGCCCGCGGACTCGGCATCGCCGGGCAGCGGCGGCACGTCGTCGCGAGCCGGGCCGTCCGCCGCCGCGGCGAGCTGGGCCGGCGTGGGCCGCGCACCGGCCAGCGGCGAGGGCCGGCGCCAGGGCCGCCAGGCGGCGGGCAGGCGGGATTCCGAGCCGAGGGGAGCGGTGGGCGACATGGGACCAGCCTAGGTGCGCCTCGGGGCCGGGCCCGAGGCGCACCCGCGGTGGGCGGGACTCAGATGAGGCCGTGCTCCTCGAGGAGCTGGCCGATCTCCCCGTGCTCGAGCCTGTCGCGCAGGTAGCCGCGCAGCGCGGCCGGGCCGGGCATCTCCATCTTCTTGCCGTCGCGCATGTGCGCCGAGGCCTCGAGGAGGTCGCGCACATCGTACGTGGAGCCCCAGGTCTCCGGCACGCCGCGCTCCACGTCGAGGAGTTCGTAGACGGCCTCCATGCCGGTGCGCACCGAGTACTCGGTCGTGAAGATCGTGTCGCGGCCGGTCTCCGCGAACTGCCCGAGGAACGCGAAGTTCGCCGCCCCCTCCGGCACGACCTGCGGCCGGTCACCCGCGCGGCGGGGCATAAATTGGCTCGTCACGTAGGGCATCATGACCGGCACGCACCGGGCGCCGGTCGCCGCGAGCTCGGGGATCTCATCGACGGGCACGCCCAGGTGGTAGAGCCACTCCTGGGTGATCTCCTCGCCGGTGCACTGCGCCAGGGGCTTCTTCACGTAGTCGCCGTCGACGTCGACGAACAGACCGTAGACCCAGACGACGATCTGATCCTTCGGCTGCTTCTTGAAGTGCGGCTGGCGATCGACCGTCCAGCTCAGCAGCCAGGAGGAGTCCTCGGCGGTGACGATGCCGCCGGTGACCACGCGGCCGCTGAACGGATCGCGCTGGGCGATGCGCTCGATGTAGGCGGGGATGCGCTCATCGAGCGGCGGGGGTGGACGTTCGTCCAAGTGTATGAGGACAACGACACCACCGGCTCCGGCAGGAAGAAGCGTCCCGCCTTCGAGCGTCTTCTGACCGACGTCGCCAGTGGATTGATCGATGTCATCGTCGCGCAGGAGTGGCCGCGCCTCGAGCGCAACCGTGCTGACGGTGTGCGAATCATCGAGGCCGCCCAGGAGCACAAGATCCTCCTGACCTTCTCCAAAGGCTCCGACATCGATTGCACGACCGC
Source organism: Brevibacterium sp. Marseille-P9724 (assembly GCF_902500275.1). Taxonomy (NCBI): domain Bacteria; kingdom Bacillati; phylum Actinomycetota; class Actinomycetes; order Micrococcales; family Brevibacteriaceae; genus Brevibacterium; species Brevibacterium sp. Marseille-P9724. Next base: position 8,719 of record NZ_LR723003.1, read on the forward strand.
CGCGGGGCGGCTGTCCGCCGACATGTTCTCCGCCATTGCCCGCAACGAGATCGAGGTTAAAGGTGAGAGGCAGTCGGCCGCACAGTTGCAACGCGCTCGGCAGGGTCGAGCCCCCAAGGGCGTTCGCCCACTCGGCTATGCCACCAGTGGCGACCTCATCGAGGACGAGGCCGTGGTCGTTCACGAGATCTACCGACTCTTCTCCATCCAAGACGGTCCCACGGTCGCATCGATTGCCAAGGCGCTGTCAGGTGTCGTCGGTAACAATGTTCCGGCCTCGCTGCCGCATCTGCCCAAGCGCAACAGGGTGCTGGCAATCGAGCGTAATGTGAAACGTGAAGCAGCTGGTCTTCCGCCCAACCCGTACCCGACGACGGTCCCTGGGACTCCTCGACGGTACTGGGCATCCTTCGCAACCCGCGCTATGCCGGCTACTCGGTATACACCGACCGCAACGACCGGGCCGAGAACAAGCGCCGCAGCTGGTACGCCCAGATCCTGCGTGATGACGACGGCAACCCCGTCATGGGGAAGTGGACGCCCATCGTGGAGCCGGAGGTGTGGTGGACGGTCCAGGAACGTCTGAACGAGCCGAAGCGCATCACCAACCGCACCGGCTCCACGGCAAGAAAGCACCTCGGCTCCGGTCTCTACCTCTGCGGCATCTGCGAGACCCCGGTGATCACGTCCTCGAACAGATACCGTTGTCCTGCGGGCCACCTGAACCGCTCGCACAGTCATGTGGAGCCGTGGGTACTCAAGATCATCCGGGCACGTCTGGCCCGACCGGACCTGGCAGATGCGATCCCCACAGGTGACGAGCCGCGCCTGCAGGCGATTCGGGCCCAGATCGGCACCCACCAGGCCAGGGTCAAGCGTGCGCAGCACGACTACGACCAGGAGATCATCGAAGGCTACGATCTCAAGCGCATCCGCGACCGCGAGAACACTGCCATCGCTGCCCTGGAGGCCGAACGCCGGTCGTTGACGGCCACGGTCGATCTCGGGGGAGTGCTGGACGCGAAGGACCCCGTGACGGCCTTCGACAACGCGGACCTCATGATCAAGCGCCGGGTCATCGACTTCTTCTGCACTGTCCGGCTGTACCCGCACCCGCGGGGAAGGAAGACTTTCGACCCCGAGACGGTAAGGTCACGCAGAAGACGTCCACGACCTGACGACCACACGAAGGAGCCGATGATGGCCTATCCGACTCTCGCCCTGCATCTGCTGATCTCGGCTCCCGGCGACGTGCCGACTGCAGACATGGCTGTCATTCGCCGAACGATCAGCCAGTGGAATCTCAACCTCGGCCGCGTCGTCGGGCTCACGGTCCTTCCGGTGTCGTGGACCGAACATGCTGTGCCCGAGTTCGGTGAGCGTCCTCAGGCGATCCTCAACGATCAGATCGTCGAGGAGGCCGACTTCGCCGTCGCTCTCTTCTACGACCGCCTCGGCACTCAGACCGGCGAAGCGGACTCAGGAACAGCTGAGGAGATCAGGGTCCTCGTCGATGCCGGCAAGTCGGTGGCCGTTCTGGCGAACTCGAGCCCACGATCGCCTCTGAGCGGTCCGGCGCTGGATGAGAGAAAGCGATTGGACTCCTACCTGAACGAACTGCGCCAGACAGCACTTGTCTTCGAGTATGCGCATGACGGTGACCTGGTGGGCCACCTCAACAACTTCCTCAGCCGGGCAACCGCGCAGTTCCAGCAGTCGGTCGAGGCATCGAAGAGTGCTGAGCCGGAAGGCCCAGACCCATCCGAGGGCGTGTGGCCGCGGGCGGAGGTACGTGAGAGCGTCCGCACCGACAGCAAAGGGCGAGTGAAGACACAGCGCCACTGGTCGCTGGTGTTGCACAACATGTCCAAGGGGCCGGCCACCGATGTCGATTTCGAGTTCGAGGACCTGTCCGAAGATGCCTACTTCGGCGTGCATCGAGAAGATGGGCCCCTCGGCACGATCCCGCCCGGTGGCGAAGCCAGGTTCCCTTTGCTGCTGGCCATGGGATCACCTGATGCCGTCGAGTGCGTCGTGTCCTGGACTGATGTGGCCGGCAACAAGAGGCAGACGCAGGCGACCGTCCGCACGTGACGGTTGAGGAAGGGGAGTGCCAATGACCACCGAAGCCGACCAAGCTCGCCGGGACTTCCGTCGTTACCGGCAGGACGCCGCCCATGACCCACTGGCCGCTGAACGCTGGCGGTACTGGTCCATCGTGGCTCGGATGAGGACCATGCACGAGGCCGGACTGAGTTGGGACGAGATGGCCGACCTCCTCGACCTCGACCCGACGGATAAGGCCCTGTGGTCTGTCCGACAGGGGGATCGACGGGTCGCTGTCGCACAGGAAGTCCTTGCCGAGGGTGTGCAGGACGATTCCCCCCGTTACCTTTTAAGTAGCCCCACCATCCGTCAGGATAGAAAGGGGTCGCTGGCCTAAGGGCCCCGGCATGATTGATGCCCCCAGTCATCATGATCCGGAGGGTGTAGTCACCGGGGTTCGAAGGCACCAGGGAAATCGCTGATAGGGGCCAGAACCACTGGCAGAACCCATGCCTTGAGCCCGACCGTAACGTGGATGCCGAACCTTGGAGCCACAGCACCACCGGCCAGCCGAACCACAACCAAAATGTCCGGTCACATGAGTCGAAGAAGATGAGTGACATGATCACCAACCACGCTGACACCGACGTATTCATCGGCATCGATGTCGGCAAACACAACCACCACGCCGTCGCTGTTGATCGCGACGGAAAACAACTGTTATCGAAGGCACTGCCGCAGAACGAAACGAAACTGAAAGCCCTACTCACCCGGCTGGCCAAACACGGTCAGCTGCTGGTTGTTGTCGATCAGCCTGCCACGATCGGGGCCCTGCCCATCGCGGTCGCCCAAGCAGAGGGCTTCGCGGTTGCTTACCTGCCGGGGTTGGCGATGCGTCGCATTGCTGACTTACACCCTGGCGAGGCGAAAACCGATGCCCGCGATGCCGGCATCATCGCTGAAGCCGCCCGAACCATGCCGCAGACGCTGCGGGGCATTCGGGCCGCGGATGAGAACGTCGCGGAGTTGTCGATGCTGTGCGGCTACGACGATGACCTCGCCAAACAAGCCACGGCCACGTCGAATCGGATCCGCGGTCTGTTCACTCAGATCCACCCCGGACTCGAGACCGTGATCGGTCCGCACTTGGATCATCCGGCCATGCTGGCCCTGCTGGCGAAATACCCGACACCGAAAGCGCTCAAGCATGCCGGGAAACACCGAGTCGAGACTCTGCTGCGCAAGCAGGCACCCCGGGCGTGGAAGAGGTGGGCGACAGCGATCTTCACCGCACTCAATGGGCAGACGGTGGAGGTGTCGGGCACCGACGCGGCCGGACTCGTCCTACCCGAGTTGGCGACGTCGTTGGCGCAGACACGAACGTCACGGGACGACGTACTCGCCCGGATCGAGGAGCTGGTGGAATCACATCCGCTTTTCGGGCTCCTGACGTCGATGCCGGCAGTCGGCGTCAGGACCGCGGCGCGGATCCTGACCGAGGTCGTGGGTAAGGACTTCGAATCCGCCGGACACCTCGCCTCCTATGCCGGCCTGGCACCGGTGACGTGGCGGTCAGGAACCTCGATCCGAGGAGACCATTCCTCGCGTCGGGGGAACAAGATCCTCAAAAGAGCGTTGTTCTTGTCCGCGTTCGCTGCGTTGAAGGACCCGTTGTCGAAGGCCTATTACGACAAGAAACGTGCCGAGCATAAGAAACACAATCAAGCACTGATCGCCTTAGCGCGCAGGCGCTGCAACGTGCTGTACGCGATGCTGCGCGATGGCGCTTACTTCCACACACCCGAGGCGGCCACAGCTGCCTGAACCGTACTGAAGCGAAGTGCCAGGTCAGTCTGGGAGGCAGTTCCCGGACCGATCACCCCTGACATCCGAGCCAAACCGAATATTCTTGAGGAATCTGACCTTTACCCCTTGACGAAAAACATAGGGGCACCCCCCGGCATTTGAGTGCAGCCGGCGATGTCACTGGCCGGACGTCTGATCAGCCTTCGCTGTCCCGCGTGACCGACCGACCAAGCGTGTGACGTCTCATGGCGACATCGGCCGCGGCCTTGGCTCCGGCCCGTAGTGCCTCCCGGGGGATCGGACGCATGGTGACGGCTTCACGGACGGCGTCATTAAGGCTGGGCGGGTTCGTCGGCGTCATGGTCTCCATCCTCTCCGTCGACCGGCGTCGCTGCCAGCAGGTGAGCGCAGAAAGAGCCCCGCGATCGTTCTGACCGCGGGGCTCTTTGTGCACACTCACTCATCGTCGGGTGCGTAGACACCCTTGCCGGCAAGCGCGGTGTACAGCGTCTGCCGAGACACCCAGCTCCCGTGCAATGGCCGCCTTCGGGACGCCGTGCTTGACCAACTCCCGGGCGGTGAAGAGCTGTTCGTCCGTCAGCTTCGGAGCCCGCTCGTACGCCCTGTCTGACATCCACGGCCACATCGACCCCTTCCACGCGGCCCTTCAGCTCGTTGACCTGGACCGCGACCCCGCTGCCGAGCTGGTCCTCCTTGGCGACTACGTCGACCGCGGCCCAGCCAGCCGCGAGGTGCTCGAGACGGTCAGGGACCTGCAGCAGCGGTTCCCGGAACGAGTGACCGCGCTGCTCGGGAACCACGACGACTGGTTTCTCGACTGGCTGGACGGCGATGACGATGACTCTTTCCTGGCTGTTGGGTGATGCTGACCTCGGCACCGTGAAATCGTTCCTCGACCCTCTTGAGCTCGCTCATGCGCTCGGGCACGGCGATCCCAGCAGCGACGCGTCCGTCCTCGACGGGCCGACGATGAACCACAACATCAAGAACGCGATTCTGATGAAGCACTCGGAGATCGTCGGTTGGCTGCGCAGGCTGCCGCGCGTCCACGAGACCGACGAGCAGATCTTCGTGCACGCCGGCGTGGACGAAGAGGCGGGGGAGATGTGGCGCGCGGCGACGCCCGACCACGTGCTCGCCGAAAAGTTCCCTCCGACGTTCGGGCCGTTCATCAAGACAGTGATCGCCGGCCACGTCCGCACATCCGAGATGCACGAAGACGGATCCCATGGCACATTCCATGATGGCGACAGCCACTACTACATCGATGGGTCAGTCGAAGTGACCGGCCGGTTGAACGTCTTGCGATTCTCGGCCGCTGATGCGACGTACGAGTCCTTCGTTGCCGGGCCGGATGTGGAGACGGACTGATGCCTGGAATTCAGCGCTGCGAGCATTGGTCGGACTACGAAGGCAGGGCTTACGGCCGGCACCAGCATTCTGGTCCTCACGCGTGCGATCCCGGCAACCATGGTGGTGAGGGCCCGTGGTAGAAGTGCCCCGCGCTCGAAGCTCTACGTCCGGGACCGGGCCCATCTCGTCGTCCTTGCCTACGAGGACGGGCTCGTCTCGCGCCGACGCCCGTGAGTCGAGGGCACGACTACGGTATACTGTCTAATGTAACGCCCCGGTGACTATTCGGACCTCACGGTTCGGACTCCCGGGGCGATAGTCGTCTCGTGGGGAAGGTCCAGCGCGATGAGCGCGTGGGCGCTCACACTGGTCTGAGCAGAGAAAATCCCCCAAGTGCGCGTCGTCGAGAGGCGTGGGGGATGTAGTGGTCTCAGGCTAGCAAGACTGAGCCGTCGATTCGACTATCCGAGGTCGAGCGCGGCGAGCTGCTCGGCGCTGCCTGTGACGACGAAGAGCAGGCGTTTCCGGTCGTCCTCGACTCCCCAGTCGACGAAGGAGCAGCATAAGCTCTCGACCGCGACGAGCTCTCGCAGCCGCTGAACGGATTCGTCCGTCCTGGCATAGCGCACAACGACCCTGGTCTCCGTGCGCTCGACGCCGAGGGCGTACTCGTCGTCGAAGGCTCGCCAGCGCTCGATCTGGTCCTTGCCCGCACCCGGCGTGAACGCGCAGGCGATCGGCAGTCCGTCCAGCGGATTGGTGCGCATCATGCCGGGTCCCGCTCTCTCACGGCACTACCCGTCCGCAGAGCAGCCGGGCGGCGCGCGGCGCGCACGCCGTTGAGGATGACGACGACCTCGGCGGCCTCGTGGACGAGGAGGACGCCGGCCAGTCCCAGCACGCCGAACAGGGCGAGCGGGAACAGGACGACGATGATCGTCAGCGCGAGAACGATGTTGGCCGTCATGATTCTCCGCCCGCGCCGCGCATGGGCGAGGGCGGCGGGGATCAAGCGCAGGTCGTGGCCGGTAAAGGCGATGTCGGCCGACTCCACGGCGGCGGCAGAGCCCGTGGCTCCCATCGCGATGCCGACGGTGGCCGTGGCCAGCGCGGGTGCGTCGTTGATGCCGTCGCCGACCATCGCAGTCGGTCGGGCTGACGTCAGCTCCGTGATCGCGGTCGCCTTGTCGGCTGGGAGCTGCTCGGCGCGGACGTCGTCGATGCCCGCTTCCCGTGCCAGGGCGCGCGGTGCGGGAGTCGTCGCCGGTGAGCATGGCCGTGCCGATGCCCTGGTCGCGGAGCATGCGCACCGTCTCGGCGGCCTCGGGGCGTAGCTCATCGCGCACTCCAATCAGTCCGGCGGCCTCGCCGTCGGCCTCGACGACCACGACGGTCATCCCGGCCTCGGTCAGCTCATCAGCATCCGTGCGCAGACCCGCCGGGTCGAGCCACCGGGGACTGCCGACCCTGATCGCCCGGCCGTCGACGCGGCCAGCGAGTCCGTGCCCGGCCTCTTCGTTCACTTCCTCTGCCGCCGGGACGTCGTGGGCGGCGGCAGAGATCGCGGCCGCCAGGGGATGGGTGCTGGTCGCTTCTACGGCGGCCGCCCAGGCGAGCACATCGTCGCGGGAGGTCCCGGCAACGGTTCGGACATCCGTCACCTGCGGACTGCCCTGCGTGAGCGTGCCGGTCTTGTCGAAGGCGACCATGCGGATCGTGCCGAGCTGCTCGAACGCGGCACCGGACTTGACGACGACGCCGAACTTCGAGGCCGACCCGATCGCGCTGATGACCGTGACGGGAACGGCGATCGCCATCGCGCACGGGGATGCTGCCACGAGCACGACGAGGGCACGCTCGATCCACGTCGACGGGTCGACGACGAGGAAGCCGAACAATGCGACCACGACGGCGGCGACGAGGACGGCGGGCACGAGCGGGCGGGCGATGCGGTCGGCCAGCCGGGCCTTCTCGCCCTTGCGGGCATGGGCCTGCTCTACCAGGGCGACGATCTGGGTCAGCGAGTTGTCGCGGCCGTCGGCGGTGGCCTCGACGAGCAGCGAACCGGACCCGTTGACCGCGCCGGCGGACACCGGGTCGCCTGGGCCGACCTCGACGGGGATCGACTCCCCGGTCAAGGCGGAGGCGTCGATGCTCGAGCGCCCCTCAGCGACGACGCCGTCGGTCGCGACCCGCTCGCCCGCGCCGACCACGAGGAGGTCGAGCTCCCGGAGTTCCGCCACCGGGACGTCGACGGTGCCCGACATCCGGGAGACCCGCGCGGTCTGGGGGACAAGCGAGAGCAGCGCGCGCAGCGTTTCCTTGGCACGGTCCATCGCACGGTCCTCGAGCGTCTCGGCCAAGGCGAACAGGAACGCCAGCGCCGCCGCCTCGCCGACATGGCCGAGCAGCACCGCTCCGGCCGCGGCGATGGTCATGAGCAGGCCGACGCCCAGGCGTCCACGGCCTCTTGCGGTGAACAGCCGTCTGAGCGTGCCGGGCACGAAGGTCCATGCCCCGGCCGCGAGCCCGAGGGCGAAGACGACCAGCGCCAGGACCTCGAGGCCAGTCCACTCGAGGATCAGGCCCGCTGCCCAGAGTAGCCCGGAGGCGGCAGGCAAGGCGAGAGAGGGGTCGCGCCACCATGGGGGCATGTCCTCGTGCTCGTCGCGGCGGGGCTCGGACGGTCCGCAGCACGCGTCGCCCTCGGGCGTGGATAGTTCGGTGGTCGGGTCGACAGGGCCGCAGCAGGCATCGCCCGTGGCCGTCGGGCCGCTGCTGACCGAGATCAGTTGGGTCGACGCCGTCTTCGTCGCCCTGTTCCCGCGATGCGGCTCGTCGACGCCGCAGCACTCGTCGCTCATCGCTCGGCCCCTTCGGGGGCGCAGCAGCCCGGGACCGTGCACCGCGGATCCATGCACGGCACGCTCTCGTCGACGGCGAGGGTGACGTCGACCAAAGCCGTGAGCGCCGCCGCGATGTGGGGATCGGCGATCTCGTAGCGCGTCTGCCGACCCTCCGGCTCGGCGACGACGATCCCGCAGCCGCGCAGGCAGGACAGATGGTTGGAAACGTTGGTGCGCGTGAGCTCCAGGTCTCGGGCCAGCTTTGCCGGGTAGCCCGGCTCGTCCAGGAGTGATAGCAGGATGCGCGAACGGGTCGGATCCGCCATGGCACGGCCGAGCCGGTTCATGACCTCGACACGCGAAGCAATAGTCAGCATGTACTGACCATACAGCAATTGCTGACCTAATGGCCAGAGCCGTGCGCTCGGTACTCGGGGACGTCGGAGACCGTTCTGCGCTGAACCCATGGCTCGCCGGGTCGTCTTCGTCTGGCTTGTGCAGGGGTCGGTCGCCGAAGCTCCCGCGTGAGACGTGTTCGACGCGTCTCACAGACATCACCCTGACGAGACGAGACCCGATCCCCGGCGCGTGGCCGGTGATCTGGTCCCAGAACGCAGTCTCAGAAGCCGGGGGCTCAGAAGGGACTTTCTAGAGGTGCCTGCGCAGCGTATGATCCTGCGGCATGCCAGAGGCGTAGTTCTCTACGCGGCCTCTTCGTAGTCCAGAGTTCGCGCTATCCTGGACTCATGTCCGTCTCTGACCTGTCCACGAGCGCCCAGAACTATCTCAAGGCTGTCTGGGGCCTCTCGGAGTGGTCGACGGAACCGGTCACTCCTACGCTGATCGCGGAGCGGACGGGCCTGAAGCTGTCCTCCGCGTCGGATGCGGTACGCAGGCTCGCCGACCAAGGGCTGGTGTCCCACGCCCCGTACGGGTCGGTGGAGCTGACCGAGGTCGGGCGTGCGCACGCTTTGGCGATGGTGCGTAGGCATCGGTTGATTGAATCCTTCCTGGTCAGCGTCCTGGGCTACTCGTGGGACCAGGTGCACGACGAGGCGGAGAACCTCGAGCACGCGGTGTCGGACTTCATGGTCGATCGGATCGACGCCTATCTGGAGTTCCCCTCGCGTGATCCCCACGGCGATCCGATCCCCGCGGCCGATGGCACTGTGGTAATCCCTGAGGCGCAGCAGCTCACGGGGATCGGAGCAGGGGAGCGGGTCCTCGTCGAGCGAATCTCGGACGCGGATCCGGCGCTGCTGCAGTTCTTCGAAGGTCACGGCATCGTGGTCGGGGCCGTCCTCGCCTTGGAGGAGGGTGCGCCTTTCTCCGACGCCGTGGACGTGCGCGTCACGGGCGCAGTGGCACCTGTGCCCTTGGGGCGCTCGGCCACCGATGCGCTCTACGTCTCGCTGGTGAGCAGCTAGGGCGTGTTGCTAAACCCATTGGAGGGTTGCGGCGAGGCAGATCGCGGAGTGGTAGTTGCGGGCCGTCTTGTCTGAGCGCATCGTGATGCCGCGCCATTGCTTGAGCTTGTTGAAGCAGCGTTCGACGACGTTGCGGCGCTTGTAGCGTTCTTTCTGCTCGTGGCCGAAGTCGATCGGCCGGCCGGGCCGCTTGAGACGGTGTGCGATCTGGTCGTCACGTTCGGGAATCGTGGTGGCGATGCCGTGCTCGCGCAGCCAGGCCCGGTTCGCCTTCGACGGGTAGCCCTTGTCCGCGAGCACCCGGTCCGGCCGTGACCTCGGTCTGCCGGTTCGCCCGGGGACGCGGATCTCGGAGAGCGTGTCGATGAGCATGCTCGTGTCTGCTGCCCGCCCCGGCGTCAACAGGAAGGCCAGCGCTCTGGCTTTCCCGTCGCAGACCAGGTGGTTCTTGGTGGTCAGTCCACCGCGGGAGCGGCCGATCGCGTGATCAGGCGGCTCCGGCCCGAACTTCTTGTAGTTCGATCGAGCCCCCTGTGTCCCGTCGGAGGGTCGCGCCGTGCTGATGGACACGCACGATCGTCGAGTCGATCGATGAGACCCAGTCCAGCTCACCACGCTGGTGGGTGAGGGACTGAACCTTCTCGAGCACGCGCGCCCAGACGCCCTGCTCGGACCACCGGTTGATATTCTTGTAGATCGTGTTCCAGTTCCCGAACCGCTCCGGCACGTCCCGCCACGGCGCGCCGGTCCGATACCGTCACGCCGTCGCCTCCACCACCGCGCGACGCTCCACCGGCGGACGCCCCGTCGCCTTCGGAACCGGGAACAGCGGGCCGATCACAGCCCAGACTTCATCGGAGATCTCAGTACGCGCCACGCCTTAAGCATCACCCGCACGCCACACATCAGCCTTTAGCAACACACCCTAGGTGTAGTTCCTCGGGAGGTTGTGAACGGGATTTGAGGTCAGAGAAGACCCCCGGTATCGAGGTGGGTAACGACACGCACCCTGACCCGGAGGTCTTCCATGACACACCGTAACGCCCCGATGACCATC